>BJFP01000004.1 GCA_014189875.1 Verrucomicrobiota bacterium
CCCGCAAGCATCCCCTCGACAAACTCACGGTTGTCGAAAAACGCAAAGTCCCCGAGCTTCTCACCGGTTCCGATGAAGCGCGTCGGGATGCCGAGTTCGTCGCGGATCGCCACGACCACACCGCCTTTGCCCGAGCCGTCGAGCTTCGTGCAGATGATGCCGGTGAGAGTCGTCGCTGCGTGAAACTCACGTGCCTGGCTGACCGCATTCGACCCCGTCGTCGCGTCCACGACGAGCAGCGTCTCGTGCGGGGCGGAGGCGTCGGTCTTTTGCAGGACGCGCTTCACTTTGCCGAGTTCGGCCATGAGGTTGTGCTTCGTGTGCAGCCGGCCCGCGGTGTCGCAGATGATGAACTCGATGTTGTCCTTCTCCGCCTTTTGATACGCGTCGTGACAGAGCGACGCAGGATCGGCGTTGTATTGCCCCTTGATGATCGGCACCCCGATCCGCTCCGCCCACACGGCAAGCTGCTCGATGGCCGCCGCGCGAAAAGTGTCCGCCGCGACGAGCAGCACGCTGTGCCCGCGTTTTTTCAAAAGCGCCGCAAGCTTCGCCGTGCTCGTGGTCTTGCCCGTGCCGTTCACGCCGACGACGAGGATCACCTTCGGCTTCGAAGCATGGGGGCGCAGCGTCCACCCATCGGTCGGAAGAATCTTCACGATCTCCTCGCGCGCGATCTTCACGACGCTGTCCGCACTCGGCGCATCCTTGCTCGCCTGGAGCGTCTTGATGATCCGCGTCGTCATGCCGATCCCGAGATCCGCACGGATGAGCGATTCCTCAAGTTCATCCCAGTCCACCGTCTTGCCGGTGAATTTGTTCCAGATTTTTTTGAGAAAGCCGAAGGCCATGTGTGTGAAAAGTAGTCAGTGCTCAGTGCTCAGTGCTCAGACTGAGAAGCAAGTGTATCGGTGTGGATTCCTTCCGTAGCCGCCGACGACAGGAGGCGGGCTGACAAATCAGGAGTGCTCAAAAAAAACAGCGGGCGTCCAGTCTGAGCACTGAGCACTGAGTACTGAGCACTCATCTCCCCTTCCCCTCCCCCCGCGGCGCCGCCGCTTCGCGCAACGGGCGCGTGAGTTCGCCTTTGATCTTGTCCAGCACGCCGTTCACGAAGCGGCTGCTGTCCTCGCCTCCAAACTTGCGCGCGATCTCGATCGCCTCGTTGATCGCGACGACCGGCGGCGTCTCCATGCAGTGAAACATCTCGTAGATCGCGAGCCGGAGAATGTTGCGGTCCACCGCGGCGAGGCGCGCGATGCCGAAGTTCTCCACGAATTTTACGATGCGCGCATCCACGCCCGCGAGGTTCGCATTCACGCCCGCGATGAGGGTCTCCGCGTATTCGCGCACCGACGCCTTCGCCTCGCGGAACGCCCAGAAATCCTTGCTGAGATCCGACGTGTGATCGCCGTGGATGTCCTGCTGGTAGAGAAATTGAACGGCCGCCTCACGGCCTTCGCGTCGTTTGCTCATGAAATATTTACCGCTGTGTGCCGCGGATCGCGTCGAGTGTCTGCAACATGCGCACCGCCGCGCGTGCGGCCTCGGTTCCGCGATTGATGGTGGTGCCGAGGCAGCGCTCGCGCGCCTGCTCCTCGGTCTGCGCGACGATGACTTCGTGCAGCACCGGCAGCTTCATGCGCAGTGAAATCTCGAGCAGCGCCTTCGTGACGGAGGTCGCGATGAGATCCGCGTGGCTCGTCTCGCCCTGCCAGAGGAGGCCGAATGCAAAAACCGCATCCACATTTCTCCGCTCGACCACAAACTGCACGCCGAGCGGGATCTCGAATGACCCCGGAACGCGATGCACCTCGACCGCCGATCCCGGCGCGATGGCCGCGAGCTCCTCGCGCGCCGCAGCGACGAGGCCGTCCACAAATTCGGAGTTGTAGATGCTCGCGACCACGGCAAAGCGCTTCGCAATAAGGAGCGGCGCAGGTCGGTCTGGAATGGCGGTGGACATCGGGGCGCGGAGAGTAGCGGGGGATGCGGAGTGCGCAAGGGTGAGAGTGGGGCGTGAACGGTGATAGGTGGCACCGCGCCTGAACTGGTCACCTATCGCCTTTCACCACTCGGCCCATCACTTCGTGGACTTCACCTCGATCACATCGTGCGGCGCGCTCTCGCGCTGGCCGGCGGCCGTGACGCGGATGAAACGCGCGGCCTTCCGCAGCGTGGGAAGATCGCGCGAGCCGAGGTAGCCGAGTCCGCTCTGCACGCCGCCCGAAAGCTGCGCGAGGACGAGCTCGACGGGCGGGCTCACTTCCTTCAGTGCCTCGATGCCTTCGGCGGCGACTTTGCGTGTGGAGTCTTTCGTGGAATGTCCGTATCGCGCCGCGCTGCCCGCGGTCATCGCCGCCGCGCTGCCCATGCCGCGGTACTGTTTGTAGAGCTTGCCGTTGATTTCCATGATCTGCCCAGGTGCCTCGGGGCATCCTGCGAGCAGGCCGCCGCAGATCACGGCCTGCGCGAGCGTGAGCGCCTTCACGATGTCGCCGCTCTTCACCACGCCGCCATCCGCGATGACGGTGACGCCGCATTTCTCCGCCGCGCGGCTCGCGACGTAGAGCGCCGTGAGCTGCGGGATGCCGACGCCTGCGACGACGCGCGTGGTGCAAATCGAGCCGGGGCCCTGGCCGACCTTGATCACATTCGCGCCGCACTTCGCGAGGTATTCGACGCCTGCGCCGCTCGTCACATTTCCCGCGATGATCGGCAGCTCGGAAAATGCCTCGCGGATCAGCTTCACCGTGTCGCCCACGCCTGCGCTGTGGCCGTGGGCGGTGCTCACGGCGATCACGTCGCAACCGCGTTCGACGAGCGCGCCCGCGTGGCCGATGATGCGTTCGCGATCCAGTGTGCCGTCCGCCTTTCGCAATCCGATGATGCTCGCGCCGCAGAGCAGGCGGAATTTTTCATCGCGCGCCGGTTTGAAGTGCGAGCCGTGCTCGTGAAGGATGTGCTCGATGTCGCTGAGCGTGAAAAGGCCGCGCAACACATCGCCGTCGCCGACGACGAGGAGCTTGTGGATGCCCATGTGCGCGGTGAAAAAACTGTCCGCGGCCTTGATCGGTTCCCTGCCAAGCTCGCGCTCGTGGATCGTGTGGACCTGCGCGCGCGGCATCATCGCCTCGGCGACCTTGCGCGCGGCGTATCGCTCGCGGACCACGTGGCCCGGCAGCAGTCCGAGCAGCGTGTTTTTTTCATCCACGACGGGGAACGTGCTGAAGCCGAAGCGCCGGTCCGAGATCATCGCGAGCACTTCGCCGATGAGCTGATCCGGACCGATCTTGATCGGCTCCTGGATGAGGCCGTGGACGTTGTTCTTCACGCGGCTCACCTCGGAGAGCTGCTGTCGCTCGGGCATGTTGCAATGGATGAGGCCAAGCCCGCCCGCCCGCGCCATCGCGATGGCCATCGGTGATTCGGTCACGGTATCCATGTCCGCCGAGATGATCGGCAGGCGGAGCTGGAGCCGCTCGTGGAGCTGCGTGTCGAGGTTTGCGTCGCGCGGGATCACTTCGCTGTAAAGCGTCGCGAGCGTGACGTCGTCATACGTGAGGCCGACGCCGCTATGGGTCGGGAAAAACTTGTCGGGCGGCTGATAGAACTGGTCGTCGAAAGGTGCCATGTCGAAGCCTGCCAGATGCAGCCGGCGGATGAAAAGCGGGAAGTGCGCGTGCCGTTTTCAATCTCACTCTTAATCGTAATCTTAATCCCAACGCAGCGCGTGCATGGCCGCAGGGATGAAGATTGAGACAAAAAAGCACGGCTCTCAGAGCCGCGAGACCCGATCTCGGTTCGCGGGCGCGCCGCAGCACGGACAATGTGCGAGTTCGGAGCTGTTGCTGTCGCGAAACTCGAATGCGCAGAGATGGCACTTCACCAGCCCGCGGTGCGCGAGCCGTTCGCCGCGGCTGCGGCGGATGTTGTGCAGCACGGACGCGACGAAGATGATCGCGAGGCAGAGGCCGGCATAAACGAAGAGCAGCTCGTGGAGATCGAGGCGGAACATGCGGTTACCTCGGTGCCGCAGGTGCGATGATGTCGTCGCCCCACATGATCGTGACGGTGCCCCACACCACGCTGTCGCCCGTCTTGGAAAAATTCCGGGTGCGCACAAATGCGAGCGCGTCCCTGTCGAGCGCAGCATCGCCGGAAGCCTGCTGTAAAAACGCGAAGCGCGTCTCACCGTCGGCATTCACGCCCGCGAGCACGACCGTCGCCTGCACCGTCGCAGCCGTCTTCGCCGTCGCCGTGATGGCCCGCGGTTCCTTCACGCGCAGTTGCAGCGCCGCCGAGAATTCCACGCGGGTCGCCTGCGGCTGCGGTGCGGCAGGCGCGATTCTCTCCGACTGGGAGAGACTGCGGATCATCGCGAGCGGATCGCGGGCAGGAGGAATCTGGATCACCGGCGGATCGGGCGGCGCCCCGAGCGGCTGCGTGCGGATTTTCCGAAAAGACGGACGGTAGCGGATGTCGAGGAGTCCCGGCGGCTCGACGGCCTGCACTTTCGCGACGAGCGCGGGATCGTGTAGCGCGATCCATTGCAGCAGCGCGTCGGCCTCGGGATTGCGCTGCGACGGGTCGGCGGACGCGGCGAGGATCTGCACCATCGGCGCAGTGCGCACAGTGCGCGGCGGCACGGGATCCTTTCCCTGAAAAAGAAAGAACGCGGCGCTGTGCAGGAGGAACGAGATGAAGATGAACGCCACGAGCCACCAGGAGCTGCCCTCACGGTCGGCCCATGTGAAAATCACGGGCGTCTCGGCTTCCGTGTCGTTCATTTTTTCGGGATGTCGCCCGCGAGGATCACCGAGTAGCTGCGACGCAGCGCCTCGTCGGTCACGGCGGCTACGATGCCCGCGGGCGTGCCGGTGTCGGCCTTGATCACGAGCCATTTTTCCGCGGACTTGTTTTCGGAAAGTTTGCCGCGCAGCTCGTCCATCGTCACCTCGCGGTCGCGGTGATAGATCGCCGGAGCAGGCCCGCCGGTGATGCTCACGATCTCCGCATTGCGCTGCGTGCCGAGCGCGAACGACGTGACCGGCAGGCTCACCTGCACGCCGGGCGTGAGCGTGAATTTCGTCCCGAGCACATAGAAGACGAGCACGAGCACGAGCACGTTCATGAGCGGCATGATGCCGAACAGCGCGAGGTGAAAATGGTAGCCGCGTTCGAGCTTCACGGTCAGATATTTTCCGAGCGCCGCGGAGTCTCGCCGAACTCGATGATGTCCGGGTGCTGGCGGCTTTCCACGAGCAGGTTCACGACCTCGATTCCCGCGCGCTCCATGTCGTGGATGACCGCATTTGCCCGCGCGCTGAGATACGCGTAGGCCATCGCGCAAGGGATGCACACGGCGAGTCCCGAGGCGGTCGTGATGAGCGCCTGGTAGATCCCGTTGCCGATCTCGGCGGTGCTCGTCATGCCGGTCGTTGCGGCCATGCTCTTGAACGCCTCAAGCAATCCCGCGACCGTGCCGAGCAGCCCGAGCAGCGGCGTGAGAAAAGCGAGCGTGGCAAGCATTCCGAGCCGGCGTTCGAGCCGCGGCACCTCGAGCTGGCCGGCCTCCTCGACGATGTCCTTCAGCTCCGAGCGCGGCGCGCTGTGGCGGATGATCGCGGCATGGACGACACGCTGCACCGGCCCGCGCGTCGCAGCGGCCTCCATCTGCGCCTCCGAATAGCGGCGTCCGTGGATGAGGTTCGCGAGGCCGCGCATGAATTCGCCGACACGGACGCTGATGCGGTGAAAATACACCAGGCGCTCCAGGAACACGGCGCTGCCGAGCACGCTGCAGATGAGAATGAACCACATCACTGGGCCGCCCTTTTGCATGAAGTCGAGGAGCATGGCGCGATTCTACGCGCGCTCGAATGCGGCGCGAAAGGACGAAGTTTCAGTTTCGCGACGCGGCGCGTCCGCGTATGAAGCGCGCGTGCGAATCATCGCGATCGATCCATCCCTGCGTTGCAGCGGCTTTGCCGTGCTGGAGAAAATCTCCGGCAAGGTCCACACGATCGAATATGGCGTGGTGAAAAATCACCCAAAGCTGCTCCCGAGCGGATGCCTCCTCGCGATCCGCTCGCGCATCGCGGAACTCATCGCGCAGCACACGCCCGAGTGCGCGGTGATCGAGGGCGTGATTTTTGTGCAGAGCCACCGCACCGCGATCACGCTCGGTGCGGCCCGCGGTGCGGCGATCCTCGCGGCGGCTGAACATGGGATGCCGATCTACGAATACGCGCCGCGCCGCGTGAAGCAGAGCGTCGTGGGCCGCGGCGGCGCACAGAAGCAGCAGGTCGGCTTCATGGTCCGCGTGCTGCTCGGGCTGAAGGAGACACCGCCGCCGGATGCCGCCGATGCGCTCGCGATCGGCCTCACGCATTTTCAGACTGCGGAAAGCGCGCGCCACGGTGCGGTGGTGCTGGAGCGGATATGAAAGTCCGTCGGCTCGGCAGGATCAGCTACGGCGACGCGCTTAAGTTGCAGGAAAAGATCGTCGCGCAAAAGGCGGAGAAACTCGACGCGCCGGACGAACTGCTGCTGCTCGAACACGACTCCATCTTCACCATCGGCCGCACGAGCGATCATTCCTCGCTGCGCGATTCCACCGCGCTGCCCGCGCCGCTCATGGCGATCAACCGCGGAGGCCAGGCGACGTGGCACGGGCCGGGGCAGCTCGTCGGCTATCCCCTGCTCGACTTGCGCAAGCGCGGCTCGGACCTCCACCGCTACCTGCGCGACCTTGAGGAATTTCTCATTTCGCTGTGCGCGGAATTCGGCGTCGCAGCAACGCGCCGCGAGGGACTCACGGGCGTGTGGGCGGGTGGGAAAAAAATCGCGAGCCTCGGCGTCGGCGTGCGGCGGTGGATCTCGATGCACGGCTTCGCGCTGAATGTGTGCGGCCCGCTCGAAGGCTTCGCGCACATCACTCCCTGCGGAATCGCCGGAGTCGAAATGACGAGCCTCGAACGCGAAGGCGCCGCGGGCGTGACGGTCGAGGCTGTGGCGGAAAAGGCCGCCAAGGATTTCCCGGGATTCCTCGCCACTGCGCGACGCGGAGATCCTTCTTAATCCTAATCTTATTCTTAATCTTACTCCCGCCTCGTCACGTCGGCCCGACGACGCACCAAGAGGATTAAGATTAGGATTAAGATTGCCCGTCAGAGCGCGGGTCGGTGTTTTATCCGTCCAGACCGCCCCGCATGAACACCGACGACGCCCCCCAACCCCCGCCCATCGCAGCCGTGCCGGAGGAAAAGCGCGAGGAGTTCCGCGAGGGCGACGTGGCGGCGATCGAATATTTCAAGCAGGCGCACTCACTCCTGCGTCACCAGATCGGAAAAGTGATCGTCGGGCAGGATCTCGTGATTGAAGAACTGCTGATCGCCATTTTCACAAGGTCGCACGCACTGCTCGTCGGCGTGCCGGGGCTCGCGAAAACGCTGCTCATCTCGACGCTCGCGCAGGCGCTGAATTTGCAGTTCAAGCGCATCCAGTTCACGCCCGATCTCATGCCGAGCGACATCACGGGCACCGAGGTGATCCATCAGGATCAGGCGACCGGCCAGCGGGCGTTCAAGTTCCTGCCAGGGCCGATTTTTGCGAACGTGATCCTCGCGGACGAGATCAACCGCACGCCGCCGAAGACGCAGGCCGCGATGCTCGAGGCGATGCAGGAAAGGAAGATCACCGTCGGTGGTGCGGATCACAAATTACCCGAGCCATTCTTCGTGCTCGCGACGCAGAATCCCGTCGAGCAGGAGGGCACCTATCCGCTGCCCGAGGCGCAGCTCGACCGCTTCATGTTCATGATTTACGTGGACTACCCGAGCGCGGAGGAGGAACTCGAAATCATGCGGCGCGGGACCGGCGGCAAGTCCGCAACCGTGCGGCAGATTCTCGGCAGCGATCACATTCTCTACCTCCAAGGCACCGTGCGGCGAATGCCGGTCGCGGAGCATGTGCTGCGATATGCGCAGAAGATCGTCGCCGCGACGCGCGCAAAGGGCGAGCAGGCGCTCGACTTCTGCAAGAAGTGGCTCTCGTGGGGCGCAGGCCCACGCGCCTCGATGAATCTCATCCTCGCAGCGAAAGCGCACGCGATTCTGCGCGGGCAGGTCTATGTCGCGTGCGAGGATGTCGCGGCCGTCGCGCCGAGCATCATGCGCCATCGCATCATCCCGAATTTCGCCGCGCAGAGCGAAGGCGTCACGAGCGACATCATCACGCGAATGATCCTCGACAAGATTCCGAAGGACGAGTGATGAGCGCCCTGGAGCGCTCCACTTCGTGCGCTCCACTTGCGACACCCCTCGCCCCTCGTCCCTCGTCCGCCTTTTCGCGACCACTCCCCGCTTCGCGGATCAGCAGCCGAACGTCTTCCGCAGATACTCGCGACTGCGCGTGGCGATCGCCTCCGGGCCTTCGTCGAAATTGAACACCTCGACCGACACGGTGCCGTCGTAGCCCGCATCGCGCAGCGCGGCGGCGATGGGCGCAAAGTCCATGTCGCCGAAGCCGGGCCCCTTGAGGTTCGGATCGTTCGCGTGGAAATATTCGAACTTCCCCGCACTCTCGCGGATGATCTGCGGAATCGGCGTGCCCTCGGAACTCATCGCCTTCACATCGAGAATGATGCTCATCGCCTTGCTCGCAAACTGCGCCGCGAAGCGCCGCCCCTCGGCGGCCGTGTTCACAAAGTTCGTCTCGTTCGGCGCGAGCGGCTCGAAGCACAGCACGACTCCTCGTTCCTCCGCACGCTTCACCGCGGCGCGGAAAACCTCCGTCGCCCACGCCCACGCCTGCTCATAAGTCACGCCATCCATCAGGTTCCTCTGCTTCGGCGAGCCGACCACGATGCGCGTGCCGCCGAGATCCGCGCAGCAGTCCACCAGCGCGACAAAATAATCCGAAGTCCGCGCACGCACCGCCGCGTCGGGATGCGTGAGGTAAATCCCTTCCGTCTGCACGAGCACCCAGTGCAGCCCGCTGATGCCGATTCCGATCTTCGCCACGAGCGCCCGGATGCGCGCACGCTCCGCAGCGGAAATCTCCGTGACACTTTTCGCGATGGTGAACGGCGCGATCTCCACGAAGTCATACCCCGCCTTTTTCGCGAACGCGAAAGTGTCCTCGAGCGACCAGTCTTTGAAAATCTCGTTGCAGATTCCGAATTTCATCCGCGCACATTGCCGTGCGTATTGCGCCATGGGGAAGCGGAAAGTCGAGACGCTGCGCCGTCCGTAGCCGGGACTTTCCAGTCCCGGCACTCACCGGATGAAACCGCGCAAACAAGTGTGGAAAAGTTTCCGGCTGCTGCGAGCGCCGGGGCTGGAAAGCCCCCGCTACCGACGGGCCTACCGGATTCCGCGGGCGATGTATTCGCGCGACAGCGTGACGTAGCGGTCGGCCCACGTGCGGATGCCAGACTGCTCTTCGAGCGTGAGCGCGCGGACGACTTTTGCGGGCGTGCCGAGGATGAGCGAGCCGGGAGGGAACACTTTTCCGCCGGTGACGATGGCGCCCGCGCCGACGATCGAGCGCGCGCCAATTTCCGCACCGTCGAGGACGATGGCACCCATGCCCACGAGGACTTCATCGGCGATCTTGCACGCGTGAAGTATGGCCTTGTGACCGACGGTGACGAGTTCGCCGACTTCGGTGCCGAAATCGTCGGCGAGATGCACGACCGCACCGTCCTGAATGTTCGAGCGCGGGCCGATAACGATGCGGTGGATGTCCGCACGCAGGACGCACTGGAACCACACGCTCGACTCCTCGCCGAGCGTCACGTCGCCGATGACGGTGGCATTTGCCGCAGTGAATGCCGTGGGGTGAATGCGCGGTGAACTGTCGAGGTGCTGCGCGATCCGCTGTGGAAAATCCATGCCGGGAAGCTGCCCGGCGCGGCGTGAAAAATCAACGGCAGACGGTCGTGATTCAATTTGAACCACGAATGGACACGAATGGATTCCAGAGGACGGAGCGACAGGAAACGCCGCCTGCCTCGTTCCATTCGTGTCTCTTCGTGTTCATTCGTGGTTTCCGTCCAGTTGCCGCAACCCCCGGAGGATGCAGCCCGTATTCACCGCGAATCCGGCACGGTTCCTGAACCGGCGACGCACGCGCACGCGCACGGCGGAAGGTTTTTTAAAAACCCATTGACTCGCCGATTTTCGGGTGACACACAGCGGCCCGAATCCGACCGGTGGATTCGCCTCGCAATACCACTCACCCCACCCAGAACTCATCATCCCATGAACAAGGCAGAACTCGTTTGCAGCGTGCAGAAAAACCTCGGCAAAGAAGTGAGCAAGGCCGCCGCCGAGAAGGCGGTGAACGCGGTCATCGAATCCATCGCGGCAACGCTGAGGAAGGGGAAGAACGTGCAGCTCATCGGCTTTGGCACGTTCAAGGTCGTGCACCGCAAGGCGCGCATGGGCGTGAATCCGAAATCCCTCGAGCCGCTGAAGATCAAGGCATCGAAGTCGGTGAAATTTGCAGTCGGGAAAGAGCTGAAGTCGAAGCTCTGAGCGTCGCGCCGGCCTTGGCGTGATTTTTTCAAACGCGGGGGCGCAAAGACGCGACGGAGAAAAACGCAAAGGCGATGACGCGCGCTCCACATGTCGCTGCGATCTGTCTGCTGTCCTCGCTGCGCCTCTGCGTCTCTGCGTCTCTGCGTCTTTTAATGAGCACGAGCTTCGCCGTTCCGGCTAAGATCGCCCGAGCCCACTGTTCCCTCCTGAAATCCCCGCTCTCCCGCAGCCTGTCCGCAATCGCCGCGCTTTGCATCGCCAGCCCCGCATTTTCCGCCGCGCCGCCGAAGAAGGAGGAGGTAGAGGATCCGAATGCACCGGTGAGCTATTTCAAAAGGGTGCGTCTGATTTTTCAAGCGGAGTGCCAGGGGTGCCATCAGCCAGCGAAGGCGAAGGGCGGGTAGTGATGACGGACTTCGTGCGGCTGCTGAAGGGCGGCGACGACGCGGAGAAAGATGGGGCGGCCATCGTGCCGGGACAGCCGGAGAAATCACATCTCGTCGCGCAAATCACGCCGATGAAAGGCGTCGCAGAGATACCGCCGAAGAAGGCACCGCTGCACGAAAGCGAAGTCGCGCTCATCAAACGCTGGATCGCCGAGGGCGCAAAGGACGACACGCCGGAGAATGCCAAGCAGCGCTTCGATGCTGAGCATCCCCCGATTTACTCGCGGTCTCCGGTAATCGTTCCGCTCGATTTTTCACCCGATGGATCGCTGCTCGCAGTCGCGGGATTTCACGAGGAGGAACTGCTTTCCGACTGGCAGCTTTTGGAGCAAGGCCGCAAGCCTTCCCAAATCGCGCCTTTGCAGAAAACTAACGCCATGAATCACCCCATTTACCGCATTACGTCCGTCGAGTGCGTCCTGCCCCACGCGCTGCGGTTGCGTTTCAACCATGGGCTGACTCGCACCATTGATTTGGAGCCGATTCTTGAGGGCGAACTCTATGGTCCGCTCCGTGACCCTGACATTCTTGCACAGGTTGCACTCGACCCGGAGATTCACACGGTTGTCTGGCCATGCGGGGCCGCCTTCGATCCGGCCACGCTGCACGACTGGCCGGAACACGAGGCTGCTTTTCGCGCTGCGGCAGAGCGGTGGAAGCACTCCGCTGCGAGCGTCTGAGCATCCATATTCGCCGCCGCCTCTGAATGAGCGCCACCCGGCACCCGTTCCTATAATTCAATCTCCACCCGCGCGCCGCTCTTTGTCAGTTTGGCCTGCACTGTCTTGGTCTTAGATCCCGAGCGCACTTCGATCGTGTAATCGCCGAGAAAGCCGCGCACTTTTGCCACGCCCCCGCGTCCGGTCCAAGTGCTGGTGTTGGTCCACCACTTCTTAAACACGAGGTCGTACCACACCTTCCCGTGCCCGCGCGGCTGCCAATCGGCGGTCCACTGCGCCGCATTTGGAATCCAGTGGCGCTTTTCCCAAAATCCCCATGTGATGAAGCCGCTCGTCGCCGGGTGCGCGAAGACCGCGGTCATGAAGTCGCGCGTGTAATCGGCCATCACCTCGTCGTCCCACACGTTGATGTCGTGCTCCGTGATCTCGATGGGCAGCCCGAGCGCGCCGAAGCGGTTCAATATCTCCCAGACCTTGGTGATGGGTGTCAGTTGCTCGTTGAAGTGACCCTGCATTCCTATCCCCTGCACCGGCGCCTTGGCATCGAGCAGTTCCTTGATGACCCGGAAATAGCCGTCCTGATGCTCGGTGTCCGCCCCCCCGTGGGACAGGATGCTGTAGTCATTGATGAAAAGCTTTGCCTGCGGGTCAGCTTCACGCGCGGCGCGAAATGTCTCGGCAAGGATGCCTTTGCCCAATGCGCGCTGCACATCGGTGTTGGTCACCGGCTCGTTCACCACGTCCCATTCGAGGATCTGGCCCTTGAAAGCGCCAACCTCATCACGGACGTGTTCGAGTATCCGCTTCCTCAGCGCATCCGGCTTGTCCTGCAATGCCGCCACATCCTTCGGGAGCCGCGTCCAGCCGGGCCAGAGCAAATTATGCCCGCGCACGGCGATGCCGGCGTCGCGAAGCCACTTCACGGTGTCGAGGGCACGCTGCCGGTTGCGCTCAAACTCCGGCCATTTCAGTTCGTTCTCGATAGTCACACGGTTGAATGAGTTCCTGACAAGGTCCCGGTAAGTATCCGCGTCTGTCCCTTCATCGAGCAATGGCGACGCCCCCACCGCGCTGCCGAATCCATAGGCATGGCGCACCTGCCGGACTCGGACCTGCGCACCCGGCAGCGACTTGCCCGAGATGCTATGCACGATGACCGTCAGTTGCGCCTTGCGCATCTTTTCGATGCTCTCCGCCGCCTCCTTTCGCCAGGCGGCATCCGCGGCACGGCCCTTGTAAGTAATCGGAGTGTAAGGCAGCCCGCCCAATGCCATGCCTTTGCCATAACTAATGACCCTCAGCCCCCCTATCTCCATCGCCTGCTTTGCGCTTCCGGCCTGGAAATGCAGCGCGATGTCTTCCTCGCCGTAGTCCATCGCGGCGACGAACGGAACATAGTATTTCGACCACGCCTTCCCGCACTCAAAGCGGAATGCCGACGACTTCGTGTAAGGCGGACGCGCCAGCTCGAAGACAAACGTTCCCTGTGCTTCGTCGCTTGCACCGGCGGCGCGCGCCCAAAACACCGCAAGCATCACCTCGCCCTTCGCCGCCTTCGCCGAGCATTTCGCATTTGTCTGGAAGCCCCACGCATTTTCCGACGCCTTCCGCACGGTCATGCGCAGCGCCTTCTCAAAACCCGGCGCACCCTTCACGTCCACGTATTCCGCGATGCCGTGCTTGTTCGTCTTTGCAAGTGCGAGCGCCATGCCTTCGAGCGCGCGCGGCGGGCTGATCTCGCGCCCGGCGGGCAGCTTCTTGAAGCGGGCATCCTGCGCAGCCATGTCCGCGAAAGCGGGCACGGCCAAGGCGAGAAAAAGGAGGATGCAGCGCAGCACGCTCGCGCTTCTACGACATTGCAACGATGACGCAAGCAGGACTCCGCTCGGCGTGCGAAAATGCGGAAGCGCTGGAAACTTCCCGCACCTTGCGTCATCTTCGCCCCACATGAGACGCGTCTTCGGAATCGAAACCGAGTATGGAATCACCGTGGACGGCATGGCCGATGTTGACGTGGTGCGCGAGAGCATCGCCATCGTGCGCAGCTACACCGAGCACGGCGCGCTGATGAAGTGGGACTACTCGACCGAGAATCCGCACCAGGACGCGCGCGGCTTCCTCGCGCCGGAACTGCGGCAGGACACGGATGAGGCCGCATACTTCGAACTCGATCGGGGCCGCAACCTCTCGCATGCCGAGATCAAAAGCGATCTAGTGCTCTCGAATGGCGCGCGCTTTTACAACGACCACGCGCACCCCGAATATTCCACGCCCGAATGCGCCACGCTCGCGGACATCGTCGCACAGGACAAGGCCGGCGAGCGCGTGCTCGAGGAATGCATGCGCCGCCGCAACGCGCACCTCCCCGCGGGCCAGCGCTGCCGGCTTTACAAAAACAACACCGACTTCCAGGGCCACAGCTACGGGTGCCACGACAATTTCCTCATGCGCCGCAAAGTCCCGTGGGACCGCATCGTGCGCGACAGCGTGTCGTTTCTCGCCACGCGTCAGCTCTTCTCGGGCGCGGGAAAACTGGGCATCGAGGGCGAAGATGAAAGCGCTCGGCCCGGGTCGTTCCAACTCGCACAGCGCAGCGATTTCTTCGAGGTGCTCACGAGCATAGACACGATGAACCGCCGCCCCATCGTGAACACCCGCGACGAACCGCACGCCGATGGCGACCTCTACCGGCGCTTTCACATCATCGTGGGCGACGCGAACATGTCCGAGTGGGCCACCGCGATGAAGATCGGCACCACCGCGCTCGTGCTCGAACTCATCGAAAAGGATCATGCCCCGCGCATCGCGCTCGCCGATCCGATTTCCGCCACGCGCCAAATCAGCCGCGACGAGAGTTGGAAATGGATGCTCACATTTTCCGACGGACGCACCGCGAGCGCGCTCGACGTGCAACGCGAATGGCTCGACGCCGCGCGAACGCATTGCGACCGTGACGACGACACCGCATGGGTGCTCGCCGAATGGGAAAGCGTGCTCGCGGATCTCGCGCGCGATCCGATGAGCACGCGCGACCGTTGCGACTGGGCCGCCAAGCGCTTCCTTCTCGATACCTTCCGCGAAGCCGAGAAGCTCGACTGGTCGCACCCGTGGCTCCAGGCGCTCGACCTCGAATACCACGACGTCTCGCTCGACAACGGGCTCTACTACGAACTCGCGCGCACCGGGCAGATGCGCCGCACCGTCACCGAGGAGCAGATCCGCCACGCGATCTTCTACCCGCCCGAGGGCACGCGCGCATTTTTTCGGGGCCGTGCCGTTGCGCGGTTCAATGCAGACATCACCTCGCTGCAATGGGACGCGCTCACTTTTCGCGAAGGCCCCGACGCGCTAACGTTCGCCTTCCCCCACCCTGCGTTCGACCCCGGTCTCGATCGTCTGAATTCGCTGATCCGAAACGCGACATCGCTCGAGTCACTGCGCTGATTTCCCCGCTGCGATTTTCAGCAGCCATCGCCGCCGCCGAAACGATGCAGTCAGCATCAGCGGCGGAGGAAACTCCACGAGTAGAAAGCAGCGGCGGATCCCGATACGCGCTGGCGAACTGAATGGCGCGCCAACGGCGCAACCCATACCAGCCTGGGGCAACGCCCCAGGCTGCGTGATACAAATGGCCAGAGGGCTGAAAGCCCGATCCATGTACGAACGCATGTGCGATGGGACGGGCTTTCAGCCCTTTGTTCTTTTCAACGCCAATGACCTGGGGCGCTGCCCCAGGCTGGTATGGGGACGGGCCTTTGGCCCTCCGGACAATCCCGCCCGAAACGGATCGTGCCGACATATTGTCGGCACCACATTGCGGCACCGCGCCGTCGTGTTTCATGCGAAGCAAAAGTTCCCCGGTTTACTCCCGCGCAACCATCGTTAGCTTGCGCGCCCACGTTGCAAACTCCGTCGCCAAATCCACCGCTGCGCATCCACTACCCGCCCGAGCTTCCTGTCTCGGGAAAGCGGGATGAGATCCTCGCCGCGCTCGCGCAACATCAGGTCGTTGTCGTCGCGGGCGAGACGGGCTCGGGCAAGACAACGCAGCTTCCGAAGATGTGCCTCGAACGGCTGCTCGCGACACGGGCGCGCGGACGCATCGGCTGCACGCAGCCGCGGCGCATGGCGGCAACCAGCGTGTCGCGCCGCGTGGCCGAAGAGCTGAATGTGCAGTGGGGCCGCGAGGTCGGGTGCAAGGTGCGATTTGGCGACGACACGAGCCGCGACACGCTCGTGAAATTCATGACGGACGGCATCCTGCTCGCGGAGATCCAGAGCGACCCGATGCTGCGCGCATACTCGATCATCATCGTGGACGAGGCGCACGAGCGTTCGCTGAACATTGATTTTCTCCTCGGCCACCTGCGCGGCCTGCTAAAGCGACGGCCGGATCTGCAAGTCGTGATCACCTCGGCGACGATTGATACGCAGGCGTTCTCGGCGGCGTTTGCAAATGCGCCGATCATCGAGGCGAGCGGACGGCTCTTTCCCGTCGAAGTGCGCTACAAGGACGCGTCGGACGAGGAAGGCGAAGGGCTCGTGGAGGATGTCGTCAGCACAGTCGAGGAGGCGCTCATCGAGTCGGACGATGGCGACATCCTCGTCTTCCTCGCGACCGAGCGCGACATCCGCGACACCTGCGATGCGCTCGAAGGCACGCTCGGCAAAAACTTCGAGGTGCTCGGACTTTTCGGGCGCATGGCGTCGGCGGATCAGCAGCGGATATTTTCGCCGGGGCAAAGGCGGCGCGTGATTGTATCCACGAATGTCGCCGAGACTTCGCTCACGATTCCGCGCATCCGCTACGTGATTGATTCCGGCCTCGCGCGCATCAGCCGCTACAATCCGCGCACGCGCACGAAGCGCCTGCCCGTCGAGCCCGTCGCGCAGAGCAGTGCAAACCAGCGCGCCGGCCGCGCGGGCCGCGTGCGGGACGGCGTGTGCGTGCGGCTCTACGCGCAGGAGGATTTTTCCGCGCGCCCGCCGTTCACTCAGCCGGAGATCCAGCGCGCCAATCTCGCCGAGGTGATTTTGCGGATGAAGGCGTTCCGCCTCGGCGAAGTGGAGACGTTTCCCTTTCTGAATCCGCCATCGAACGCCGCAATGCAGGCGGGCTACACGCTCCTGCACGAACTCGGCGCGCTGAACGACGAGCACGAGATGACCCCGCTCGGCCACGAACTCGCGCGGCTGCCGATCGATCCCACGCTCGGCCGCATGATGCTCCAGGCGCAAAAGGAGGGCGTGCTCCCCGAGGTGCTCGTCATCGCCGCGGGCCTGGGCATTCCCGATCCGCGCGAGCGCCCCGAGGACGCGAAGGAAGCTGCGACTGCGGCGCACCGCGCGATGGCGGACACGGAGTCGGACTTCCTCACGCTGCTACGCATCTGGCGCGCGATGCCGCCCGCCGAGAGCCGGAATGCGCTGCGCCGCTGGGCGAAATCCAATTTTTTCAACGCAAGCCGGCTGCGCGAATGGCGCGACCTTCACCGGCAGCTCGCCGACGCGATGGGTGTGAAGCCCTCACTCCCAGACCGCGACCTCCACTACGAGTGCATCCACCGCTCGGTGCTCACCGGACTGCTCGGCCACGTCGCGCGCCGCGAGGAACGCAACACCTACAAGGCCACCGGCAACCGGCTCACGACGATCTTCCCCGGCAGCGGACTTTTCGCACGGGGAAAGAAGCCCGCATCGGGATCGAGAAATGCGCCGGAGGAAAAGGGCAAGACTCCCTCGCAGCCGCAGTGGATCATGGCTGCGGAGATCGTCGAGACCTCCGCGCTCTACGCGCGCACCGCCGCGAGCATCCTGCCCGAGTGGATTGCGGATCTCGGCGCACACCTCTGCTCGAAGCGCTACGGCGATCCGTACTGGGATGCAAAGGCTGGGCGCGTGCTCGCGACGGAGCGCACGATTCTCAGCGGCCTCGAAATCGCGCGAACGCTCGTGGACTACGGGCGCATCGAGCCAAAGGAGGCCACGGAGATTTTCATCCGCGGTGCGCTCATCGAGGCGCAGACGCCGGTCCAGCTCCGCTTTTTCTCCGAAAACCAAAAGCTGCGCGTGAAGATGGAAACCGCGCTGACCCGCGTGCGGAACCACCGCGCGCTGGTGCTCGACGAGATGCTTTACCGCTTCTACGCCGCGCGCATTGAGGCCGTCTCGTCGCTCCACGATCTCCAGCGGTTCGTGAAAGCGCGCCTCGCGGCGGAGCCGGATTTTCTCTGCGCGACCGAGGAGGATCTGCTCGGCGACTCCGGCGCGGACTACGACCGCGACGCATTCCCCGAGCAGGTGCGGCTCGCGAACACCGTCCTGCCGCTCTCCTACGAATACAATCCCGGCGACGAAAAGGACGGCGTGACCGTAAACGTCCCGCTGCCCGTCGCGCGCGCGCTCACCGCGGGACAACTCCAATGGATGGTGCCCGGAATGCGCGCCGAACAAATCAGCACGCTGCTGCGCGCATTGCCAAAAACGATCCGCAAAACATTGCAGCCGCTCGAACCCAAGGTGCGCGAGATCGCCGCAACTTTCGATCCCGGAAAAGACGAGTTTCTTTCCGCGCTCGCCGCGCACGTCCAGCGCACGTATCGCGTCCCGCTGAAGGCCGGGGACTGGCCGCCGGACAGCCTGCCCGCGCATCTCATGCCGCGCATCCACATCGTGGATGATCGCAAGCGGGTGATCGCCTCGGGCCGCGATCTCTCCGCTCTGCACGACGAGATCGGCACCGCGCGCACGCCCGCATGGGATCGCGCGGTGCGCGAATGGGAGCGCCCGGTCGGGAAATCGTGGAGCTTCGGAGACCTGCCGGAAAAAATTACCGTCGAGCAAATCGCCGGCACTCCACACTACGCTTGGCCCTCGCTCGTCTTCACGGATGCGGGCGCGTCCATCCGGCTCTGCCACACGCGCGAGGAGGCGGAAGGTCTCGCCGTCCCCGCAGTGCGCCGCCTCGCAGAGATCGCCGCGGAGAAGGACCTCGCGTGGCTCGCGCGCGAATTCCGCCAGCTCGGCCTCGTGTCAGTGCGCACGGCAGGCCCGGCGAATTTGCGCGACGCCTTCACCGTCGCCACGGCGAAGCTCGCCGGCACCGCGACGCCGTGGGGCACGCCCGACTCGCTCTCGCGCGGCGCAATCGCGATGCTCACCGCACACGCTCTGCGCCTCTCCCCAGCGCTGCCGCTCACCGAGGCGCGCTTCCGCGAACTGCTCGCCACCTTCCATCGCGACCTCCCTGCCCTCGCGCGAAAGGTCGGCGACATCACCGCCCAGATCGTCACGCTGCGCCACGCGCTCGTCTCCTCGCCGCGCCGCTACGCCACGTTCGACGCCGACCTCGCGCGCCTGCTCCCTGCGGATTTTCCCGCGGGCATTCCGTTCGCGCAATTCGTCCACATCCCGCGCTACCTCCGCGCCATGCAGCTCCGCGCCGAACGCGCCGCTCTCGCGCCCGCGAAGGACTCAGAGAAGGCACGCCAGCTCGCGCCGTTTCACGGCTGGGAAAAACGCGTCGCACCCGCACGCCACGCAGAGTTCCGCTGGATGCTGGAGGAATTCCGCGTCTCACTTTTCGCGCAGGAACTCGGCACCCCCGCGCCCGTCTCCGCGCAACGCCTCGCCACGCTCGGCGCTTTTAACGGAACTGCGGATTGAATTCCCGGGTGAATTTCTTGACTCGCGCACAGCGTCCGCCTAGCGAGGCACCCCGTTGAAGCCCCTTTTTCACAAACTCCTGCTCCTCGCCTGCGCGCTGCAGCTCAGTGGTGCGCATTGGGTGGTTTTGCAGGTCACGGCGTGGACGGGGATGCTCGTGGCGCGCTCGCAGACCGAAGGCGTGGCGGAGGCGGTGAAGACGACCTTTGACGGCGAACATCCGTGCGCGATGTGCTCCGCGATCGAGTCGGGACAGAAGGAGGAGAAGCGCAACGACATGGATGCGCCGATGATGAAGGCGCTCATGGAAGTGAAGCTCGTGGCGATGGAAAATGCCGCGCTGCCGGTGCCTGCCGATGCAGGCGAACTTCACTGGATGGAATTTTCCCCGATGGCTTCGCTGCGCACGGATGCGCCGCCGACCCCGCCGCCGCTCGCCTGATCGGGCGCCTGCCACCTGCATGATTCGCCGCGCACTCGCGTGGCGCTGACGGTCCTTTTCCGGGCCGCAATGCAAAGCTGAGACGCCCACATCCCGCCCCACGCCTGGACGTATCGCGTCCGAATTTCCCGGCGTGGTCCCATTTTCCACGGAGGGCGGTCGCGTGACCGCATCGTGCGCCTGGGAAGCGCTTACACGACAGCCCTGCTGTTGATGCTCACAGACCGCCGCGGCACCGCCGCCCTCCGCTGGAAGCCCTGTTTCGGACGCAAACCCACACACTCACTCCAAATCCATTCCTCATGAAACACCCCATCCTCACCACCACCATCGCCGCCCTCCTCGTGTCGTCTCTCGCACTCCACGCGGAAGATGCGCGCACGAAGCCAAAACAGAACGCACCATCCTCCGCGCAGAAGCTCCCGGAGACGGTCGTCAACTCACAGAAATACTCGCTCACTTCGCCCATGATCGAAGTGCGCCGCGAAGAAATCCAGCGCACGCCGGGCGGCGTGTCGCTGATTGATTCCGAGACTTACAAAAAGGGACGCGTGAACACGCTCAAGGACGCACTCGACTTCGCGCCGGGCGTGTTCGTGCAGCCGCGATTCGGCGCGGACGAGGCGCGGCTTTCCATCCGCGGCTCGGGCATCCAGCGCACCTTCCACGGGCGCGGACTGAAGCTGCTGCAGGACGGCGTGCCGCTGAATCTCGCGGACGGCGGCTTCGACTTCCAGGCCGTCGAGCCGCTCTCGGCGCGCGCGGTGGAAGTGTATCGCGGTGCGAACGCGCTGGAGTTCGGCGGCACGACGCTCGGCGGGGCGATCAACTTCATTTCGCCGACCGGCTACGATGCGCCGCGGCTCACGCTGCGCGGGGAATTTGGCAGCTTCGGCACTTATCGCGGACAGATCGCGACGGCGGGCGTGCAGGGTGCATTCGACTACTACGTGAGCTTCTCGCACGCGTCGCAGGACGGCTTCCGCGAGCACAGTCAGCAGAGCACGCAGCGGCTCTCTGCCAACTTCGGCTACAAGCTCAGCGACACGCTGGAGACGCGCTTTTATGTGACCTATGCGAAGTCGGATTCCGAGCTGCCGGGCAATCTCACAAAGCTGCAGCTCGCGACGAATCCAATGGCCGCGCAGCGCAATGCATTCTTAAGAATCTTCGACAACGTGGACAGCAACTGGAAGCGCGACTACGACCTCTTCCGACTCGCGAACAAGACTACGTGGCAGGAAGGCGACCATCGTCTCACGCTCAGCACGTTCTGGTCATACAAGGATCTCGACCACCCGATCCTGTTCGTGATCGACCAGCTCTCGAACGACTTCGGCGCGAACCTGCGCTACGACTACTCGGGCGATCTCGCGGGTCATAAGAACCGCTTCACCATCGGCTTCAGCCCGACGTGGGGAATCGTGCAGGACAACCGCTTTGCCAACGTGCTCGGCCGGCGCGGCGCGAAGTTTGCCGACAATGAGCAGACCTCGCTGAACCTTGACCTGTACGCGCAGGACGAGTTCTGGCTGAATGACAAACTCGCGCTCGTGCTCGGCGCGCAGGCGTCCTACGCGCGGCGGCACAACCGGGATGATTTCCCGGTCGGCCCGGACAACAGCGACACGCAGGACTTCTGGGGCTTCAGCCCGAAGGTGGGCCTGCTGTATCAGCCGCAGAAAAACGTGCAGGTCTTCGCAAATGTGAGCCGGAGCTTCGAGCCGCCATCCTTCGGCGAGCTGACGAACGCAGCGAACAATGGCCGCGGCCTCGTGAGGCTGGACGCGCAGACCGGCACGACGGTCGAAGTCGGCACGCGCGGACGCAGCGGGCGCTTCTCGTGGGACTTCGCGTACTACTACAGTTGGCTCGACAACGAGCTGCTGGAATTCCAAGTCGCACCCGGACTCACGCAGACGGTGAACGCGGGCCGGACGATTCATCAGGGCATCGAGCTGGGCTTCGATTTCGATGTGGCGCGCGGCATTTTCTCCCACGCTGGCGCGGAGATCAAACCGCACGACGGAAAAGGTGCGACACCGCTTGAGAAGGAGAGCGACCGTATCGTCCTGCGCACAGCGTATCTTTGGAATGACTTCCGCTACGACGGCGACAGCACCTACGGCAACGGCCTGCTCGCCGGCACGCCAGAGCACTACCTGCGCGCGGAGCTGATGTATGAACACCCGTGCGGATTCTACGCCGGGCCCAACGTGGAATACGTGCCGAAAGGCTACCGCGTGGATGCGCGCGGCACACTTTTCACCGACGCCTACGCGCTGCTCGGCGCAAAGATCGGCTGGCGTGGCAAGCGCGGCGTGTCGGTGTATTTCGAGGCGAAGAACCTGACGGACGAACGCTACGCGGCGACCACGGGCGTCGTGAGCGCGATCACTCCGCTCAATAGCGCGCAGTTCCTGCCCGGGGACGGGCGCGGCTTCTTCGGCGGCGTCGAGTTCCGCTGGTAGCCGGAAAAAATCCATCGCGGGGGCGGTGCTGCTCGGAATGATGAGCACGCCGCCCCCGCATTTTCCCACGATGAAACCAAACACCATCCGCAAACTCCACCGCTGGCTCGGGCTGCTCTTCAGCGTCAGCATTCTCATGTCGGCGCTGAGCGGCGTGATTCACACCGTCATGACCCGCACGCAGGCCCCTCCCCCGCCCGCGCGCCCGAGCGGCGGCGGTCTCGATCCCGCGGCCATCCGCGTGAGCGTGGCCGATGCGATCGCGAAACTCCCTGCGGAATCCCGCGCAGTGCATGCCGTGAATCTCCGCGGCATCGGCGGCGAACCGTGGTATCAGATCTACGGAGGGGCTAAGGGCGTTCCTTTCTACGTGAGTGCCGGCGATGGCCACGTGGACCCCGCGCAGGATGAACGCTACGCGACCGAAATCGCGTCCGCATTTCTCGGCGGTGCCAAGGTCACGAAGACGGGCTACCTCACGGCATTCGACAACGAATACATCAATATCTTCCGCGTCCTACCCGTGTATCGCTTCGCCGCAAATGACGCGCTGGAGACCCGCGTGTATGTGAGCACCGTCACCGGCAGCGTGACGCGACACACGGACAAGCAGCGGCAGTTCGAGGCGAACATCTTCACGAACTTCCACAAGCTCGGCTTCATCCCGGACAAAAATTTCCGCGACTTCATCCTCGCCTTTCTCACCGGCGGCACTGCGCTCGCAGCGCTTGCCGGAATCGTGCTGTTCTTCGCCACGCGCCCGCGGCGGCAGTGACGACGCGGACTCCCATCGGCGGCGACCCATGAAATCATGACCGACGCAATGCTCGGATCATTCCACAAAGGCGGCCCCATCATGTGGCCGCTGCTCCTCCTCTCCATAGTGGCGCTCACCATCGCGCTGGACCGGCTCATCTTCATCGCGCGTGAAAAGGCGCGGCGCTCAGCGGCAGACGTGGACAGATGCTCACGCAGATCGAGCGCGGCGACGTCGTTGCAGAGGCAAACATCGGCATCAGCTCGTGGGACTTTGTCGCGCGTGCGCTGGCGTTTGCGCTCACGCATCGCGAGCGCTCATTCAGCGAAGCGATGCTGCGCGCGGCAAACTGGGAGCTGAAGCGCTTCAACCGCGGACTGGGAGAAAAAAATGGCGCGCCCACTTTCGCAGAAGCGCCATTTTTTAAATGATGCCGGGCCGGTTACTTCTTAGCCTCGGGCTTGTGCTCGCTGTGGCACGCCTTGCAGTTCACCGCAGCCCTGTAGTTCGCCGCAGCGCCGTCCTTCTTCGCGAGGACTTCCTCGGTCGCGCCGATGAGCTTCGCGACCTTTTCCTTGAATGCGGCCTGCTCGCCGCGCGCGGGCTTGCAGTTTTCCATGGCCTTATAGGCGTCCAGCGTGGCCTTCACCTCGGCCTCAGTGGCAGTTCCCTCGCCGATCTTGTCGCCGATTTTCTTCTCACCCTGCGGCGCCTTGTGGGCGTACTGCATGGCCTTCTTGATCGGGTTTTCCTCGGCGGCAAAGACGAGGGATGCGGCGACGATGAATGCGGACGGGATGAGGAGTCTTGGGAGTTTCATGATAAGAGCAGCCGCGCGTAAAGAAGATCGCCCTTTCACGCAAGCCGGATTTTTTCCACAGCCAATCCCGAACCAACCCAATGCTCGAATTTTTCTACACAGGCGGCCCCATCATGTTGCCGCTGCTCGTCATCTCCGTCGTCGCGCTCACGGTGGCGCTGGAGCGGCTCATTTTCATCGCGCGTGACAAGGCGCGACGCTCCGCGGCGGATGTAGATGAGATGCTCACGCAGGTGGAGCGCGGCGACCTCGATGCGGCGGCAAACATGGGCATCACGTCGCGCGACTTTGTGGCGCGCGCTCGCGTATGCGCTCACGCACCGCGGGCGGCCGTTCAGCGAGGCGATGCTGCGCGCGGCGAACTGGAAACTGAAGCGCTTCAACCGCGGCCTGACGATCCTAGACACGACGATCCCGCTCGCACCGCTGGTCGGTCTGCTCGGGACGGTGACGGGGATGATCCGCAGCTTTGGCATGCTCGGCGGCGCGGAACTCGGCGCGCCCGCGGCGATCGCCGGAGGCATCGCGGAGCTTGGCGCGCACCGCGAAGCGCCCAGAGTGGCCGATGAAAACGCCCCCGTGCGAGCCGCGCACCGCTACATTGCCAACCGGCACGGCACCCTCGATTACGCCGCAGCCATCGCCGCCGGACTGCCCATCGGCAGCGGCCTCATCGAGTCGGGACACAAGCATGTGCTCCAAGCGCGGCTCAAACTTCCCGGCTGCGCCTGGCTGCCCTCCAACGCCGAATCCATCGCCCAGCTTCGCGTCGTCCGTTCAAACGATCGCTGGCAAGACCTCTAACCCCTCGCCGCTTGAATTTCGTGGACTCGGTTTTAATCACGCCCGGTTGTCGGCCCCACATTTGCGCAGCATTGATCCTCGCACAGGCATCCGCTTTCCTCCGCTCCCCACATGAAAGCCATCCTCCTCGAGAAGCCGCAGACATTCCGCAAAATCGAAATCGCCGAGCCCGCTAAGCCCGGCCCCGGCGAGGCGGTCGTGACCATTCATCGCATCGGGATCTGCGGCACGGACTACTCGGGCTTCCTCGGCAAGATGCCGTTCTTCAGCTACCCGCGCATCCCCGGCCACGAACTCGGCGTCGAGGTGCTCTCCGTCGGCGAAGGCGTGACGAATGTGAAGCCCGGCGACAAGTGCTCCGTCGAGCCCTACATGAATTGCCAGAAATGCTACTCGTGCCGCCGCGGCCACACAAACTGCTGCGAGCAGCTCAAGGTACTCGGCGTCATGATGGACGGCGGAATGTGCGAGCGCATCCTCATCCCCGCGCGCAAGCTCCACGTCTCGCGCAAGCTCAACTTTGATCAGCTCGCACTCGTCGAGACGCTCGCCATCGGCTGCCACGCGATCAACCGCGGCAATCCGCAGCCCGGCGAACATGTGCTCGTGATCGGCGCAGGCCCGATCGGGCTTTCCACGATCGAGTTCGCAAAGCTCAGCGGCGCGCGCACGATCGTCATGGACATGAATGCGGCGCGCCTCGCATTCGTCCGCGAGAAGATGGGCGTGCCGGACACCATCCTTCTCGCGCCCGGTGGCGAGGCCGACGCGCTCGCCGCACTCAGCGCGATCACGAACGGCCAGCTCGCCGACGTCGTCGTGGACGCGACGGGCAGCAACGCGAGCATGGGCGGCGCGCTCGCGTATTGTTCGTTCGCTTCGCGGCTCGTGTATGTGGGCATCACGCAGCAGGAGGTGAGCTTCCTGCACGCACCGATTTTGCACCGCCGCGAGGTCACCATCATGGCCTCGCGCAATGCACTGCCGCCGGACTTCGCGCGCATCATCGCTCTGATCGAGGATGGAAAAATCAGCACCGACCCGTGGATCACGCACCACGCGAAGTTCGACGACATGATCGACATTTTTCCGACATGGCTGAAGCCCGAGAGCGGCGTGATCAAGGCGGTCGTCGCGCTCACGTGACGATGCAAGGAGCAGCGGGCCCTCGCCTCGTTTCGCGTTGGAGGGAGGGCGCCCCTGCTCCTTGTTCATCATTGCCCGTCGCGATGTGCAGGCCACAATCCCCGCACCATGAAAGCCATCTGGACGCTCATCTTCCTCGCAATCATCGCCACCACCGTCGGCCTCGCGCTGCTCTTCGTGCCGGCAACTGGCCATACCGACACCTTCTGGCTGAGCACAGGCACAGTCGCGGCGGCGGAATTTTTCCTATGGATCGCGTTCACCTTCCGCGGCACGCCGCGCGGTGAGCAGGCGGGCGGCCTTGCAAAGCTCTCCATCGTCCTGGCGACGACGGGCTACTTCTTCGCCGTCGCCGTGCTCGCGCTGATCGCGATTTTTGCAACGCTGCCGTTCAAAGTGCTACTCGCGCTGCACATCCTCGCACTGCTCGGCTTCGTGATCTTCGCCGGCCTCGCCGCGATCGGTGCGCGCGCCTTGCAAGGCACGGACGAGGCGCAGCGCCCGCGCTAACGTGGAGCACCGCCCATGGAGCGCCACTTCCCATGCGCTTGTGGCCGCCGGGGACGGCAGCGCTCCACGGGCAGCGCTCAATTCACGGCGCTCCGGCTCATAGCACTGCCGGATTCCCGTACAGGCTGAACCCGCTCGTCCACTCGATCTGCACGTCGAAGACCTCGCCGATGTGGCGCTCGCCGCCCTCGAAGATCACGATCTTGTTCCCCGGCGTGCGGCCCGAGAGCGTCGCGGGATTCGTCTTGCTCGGGCCTTCGCACAGAATCTCCACGCGCTTGCCGACGAGCACTTCGTTTTTCTTCACGGCAAATTCGTCCACGAGCGCGAGCAGCACACGGTTGCGTTCGTCGCGGATTTCCTCGGGCACTTGCGCATCCATGAGCGCGGCGGGCGTGTCGCGGCGCGTGCTGTATTTGAAAACGAACGCATTGTCGAAACCGACGCGCCGATACAGCTCGCACGACGCCTCGAAGTCCGAATCCGTCTCGCCGGGAAATCCGACGATCACATCCGTGGTGATTGCGATGTCCGGCCTCGCCGCGCGCAGCGACTCGACGAGGCGCAGATATTTTTCCGCCGTGTAAGTCCGGTGCATCGCCTTGAGGATACGGTCGCTCCCGCTCTGCACCGGGAGATGCACATGCGCCATGAGCTTCGGCAGCCGCGCGTAGCACCCGACGAGATCCGCGCGGAACCCGATCGGGTGCGGTGACGTGAAGCGCAGCCGCTGCAACCCCTCGACGGCATGGACCGCTTCGAGGAGCTGCACAAAGGGCGACTTTTCCCCGACACGCGGGAACTCGTGGCGTCCGTAATGATTCACGATCTGCCCGAGCAGCGTGACCTCGCGCACACCGCGCGCGACGAGTCCCTCGACCTCCTGCACAATGTCGGCGATCGTGCGCGAACGCTCCGAGCCGCGCGTGCTCGGCACGATGCAGAAGGTGCAGTGCATATTGCACCCCTGCATGATGCTCACGAACGCGGTGACCTGCCTGTCCTTCAGCACGTGCTCGCGGATCGTGCCCTGCGAACCCGCCTCCTCCGCGATGTCCACGATGCTGAATCGTGCGTCGTCCATGAGCCGCTCGCGCATCGCGATTTTCCGCTGCACGAGCTGCTCCACGTAGTCGGCGACCTTGTGAAATTTCTGCGTACCGACGACGAGGTCCACATGCGTGATGTCGCGCACGAGTTCGCCGCCGCGGCTCTGCGCCATGCAGCCGAGGAAGCCGAAGACCATCTCGGGCTTGTTTGCACGCAGGCGGCCGAGCAGGCCCATTTTCCCGAGCGCCTTCTGTTCCGCGAGATCGCGCACGCTGCACGTGTTGATGAGCACGACATCCGCCGCCTTTTCCTCCGTCGTGATCTCATAGCCTCGACCAACGAGATCGCGCGCGACCTGCTCGGAGTCGCGCTCGTTCATCTGGCATCCGTAGGTTTTGAGAAATACTTTCGGCATCGAAGAGCGCGAAAACTAGCCGAGCACGCGGCGCTCGTAAATGGGGAGTGTGGCGCGACTTTGGATGTTGGTCGTTGAGCGTGGGACGTTGGACGGCAGGCCCGCCGCAGGCGCGTTCCGAGGGTGGATGCGCGTCGTGACATGGCTGCGCCGCTGCGCGGGGCAAAACGTCCAGCGTCCAACGTCCAACGTCCAATTCAGGAAATCCCAAATTCCCGTAGCGCCACGCGCAGTCGCTCCATCGGCAGGCCGATCACATTCGAGAACGATCCCTCGAATGCCGCGATCATCCCGCCGCGGTCGTCCTGCGCCGCGTAGGCGCCGGCCTTGTCGAGCGGGTGGATACGCGCGAGGTAGCGCCTCAGTTCGTCATCGGTGCGACGGTGAAAGCGCACGTGCGTGACTTCGATGAAGCCGCGCTCCTTCCCCTGTCCCGCGATCCACACGCCCGAATACACCTCGTGCGTGCGGCCGTTCAGCCGTCGCAGCATCGTGAACGCAGCGCCCATGTCCGCCGGTTTTCCAAGCACGCGGCCCTCGAAAAAAACCTCCGTGTCCACACCGAGCACCACTGCATTTTGCGCGCACCCGATTTCCGCGAGTGCCGCGCGCGACTTCGCACGCGCATTCGCGAGCACCGTCTCTCCGGGAGAAAAATGAGAGGGCGCAATCTCCTCGACGCCCTCCGGCACGCGCACCTCGAATGCGTAACCATGTTCAGCGAGCAGCGAGCGGCGGCGAGGCGAGGCGGACGCCAGAATGAGCGAAGGCCGGGCTTGCGGCCCGGCCTTGCTGAAATCGGATGGTGTGCGTCTCCGCGCCGCCATTATTTTTTCGGATCCGCGGGCGCGGGCACGGGCGCATTGGCACCGGGGAGCTTCGGCATCTGCATTTCCTGGTAGCCCTCGGGCTTGTCGAATTCCTTCTCGTCCACCGGCTCTTCCTTTGCCTTCACGAGCGTGATGGTCATCTTGCCGACCGGCGTGGTCACTTCGCTCTTCACGACCATTCCGGGCACGTCCACCTTGCTCGGGTCGAATCCCGCGCCGCCCATCGCGCTGCTGAGTTTCATCATCTGATCCTTGATGGCCTGCGCATTCGGGAAGCTCTTCGCGATCCACAGCTTCGCCTGGAGCGTGCCCTGGTTCATTTCAAAAATCTCGGTGTCGTAGTCGCCCACCTTGTCCGTCTTGCCTGTCGCCTTCGGCTTTTCGATCTTGGAAGCATCCACGCCGAGCGCCTTCTGACCGGCCTCCTGCTGCTTCTTCACGTCGGCGAGGTTCAGCTTCATCGCCATCTTCTGCTGGTGCAGGAGCGTGATCATCTCGCCGCTCTTGAAGTCCATCAGCGTCGTCACGTTGCCGCCCAGCGGGCTCGGCATGTCCATGCGGGCGCGGTCGCCCTTCAGCTTCATGGTGACTTCACCATTGATCATCGCGGATTCCATTTTCTGCACGATCGTGACGTCTGCGCGCGCAAACACGGCGGCGATGAAAAGCGGGGCGAGGCGGAGGAAGAGCTTCATAGAGAGCGCCACCCTGCCCTGAACCGCGGCGCAGTGGAAGGCAAAAAGCACGAAGTCTCCGCGATTCGCCCTGGAATTCGCTTGTTGCCCATCACTTGACCGTTGCGCTCGCCGCTGCAGTCGCGCTCTCCGCATTTGCCGGACACCAGGTCGCTGACCGTAATGTGACCAAACCCACCGAAGCCCCCCTTCCCGCAGGCACGTTCACCGTGGGTGGAAAGTTCAGCAACCACCTCCAGAGCGGATTCCTCGACGCGACAGTGCCCTTCGCACAGGCGGGGAATGTCACATTTTTCGGCGCCCTGCGCGGGACGTGGGATGACAACCACCAGCTCCTCCTCAGCACCGGCCTCGGCGCGCGCTACCTCGTGCCCGGCCACGACATCACCATCGGCGGCAATGTTTTCTACGACTACATTGACTCGCAGTATGACAATCACTTCGACCAGCTCGGCCTCGGAGCGGAAGTGCTCACGAAATGGTTCGACGCGCGGTTCAACTGGTACCATCCCGACAGCGGCATCCGCCCCGCGGTATTCGGCCCCGGCTTCCTGGTGAATGAAAGCGCACTCAACGGATTCAATCTCGAAGCCGGCTTCCTCATCCCCGGCCTCGACAAATACGTCGAGGCCCGGGTCTTCGCCGGCTACTACCAATACCACAGCCGCATCGGCCGCAGCTTCGAGGGCTGGAAGACGCGCGCGGAAATCCGCTGGACCCCCGCGATCATCACGGATGTCGAATACTGGGGCGGCAACAGCGGCAGGGCCAACGCCGTCAACGGAGGGAACTGGATCACCAGCGTGCGCGTGAGCCTGCCCTTCGAGATTGGAAATCTTTTCGCCGGAAAGAATCCGTTTGCCGGCGCGGGCGACGCGCTCAAATTCGGCAAGCGCCGCGAATTCCGCGAGCGCCTCGGCGAGCAGGTCTGGCGTTCGCACCGCGAGCAGACCATCATTGGGCCTCCCGTCGGCGGCCCCGCTCCTTCCGCGCCCGTCAGGCAGTCGCAGCCCCCAGTCTCGGCGAGCTCGCCCACCCCCACGCCGAAATATTCGCCGACGTAAGGGGACCGCAATTCCTGAAGTAGCGTCCCTGCACTAACAGGCAAAGACGCTCGGACAGGCGCAATTTGAAAAACTGCCGCCGTATCCCGGATTCCAAGTTCCAAGTTTAAGCAAGCTCAGCCGGAACGATGCCGTTCCGGGAGCGCAGCGAAACGGAACACCGGCTTCCAGCCTGCTGATGACTGCACCGGATGGCACGGCTCCGGCAGGCAGGATGCCTGTCGGCCGCACAGGCTGGAAGCCTGCGTTCCACCTCATGCTTCGGGCGGCCACAAATCTTCTTTTCACACCCCGCCACTACGCCCGATTTGCGCAAGCTCATCGAGCAGCGCGAAAAGCAGCGCACCCGCAGTCTCGCTCTCCGGCGGCGGCGCGATGAGCTGTTCACGGGACTGGATGAAGGGCGCGGAACCCGCCTCGTCGAGCGACGCGGCGGCGAGATCCTTGACGCCGACCTTTTCCAGCTCGATGTGGAACTGAAGGCCGACCACGCGGTCGCCGAAAACGAACGCCTGATTCGCGCACGCATCGCTCTCCGCCACGCGCCGCGCACCCTCGGGAATCGTGAACGTGTCGCCGTGCCAGTGCATGACCGTGACCTGCTGAGGGAACGCCGCGAACGGCGCACTCCGATCCAGCATCCGCACGGGAAACCACCCGATTTCCTTCACGGGATTTTGAAACACTTTCCCGCCGAGGACATCGGCGAGAAGCTGCGCGCCGAGGCAGATTCCGAGGACCGGCTTGCGCGCGCCGATCGCCGTCTTCAGAAAATCTTTCTCAACCGGCAGCCACGGATGATCGCGATGATCGTGGATGCTCATCGGCCCGCCCATGATCACGAGCATGTCAAAATCATCCAGCGACGGTGGCGCGTCGCCGTCGTGCAGCGCCGTGCGCGAAAGCGTGTGCCCGCGCTCCGCGGCCCAGGCAGCGATGCGCCCAGGCCCCTCGAAGGGCGCGTGCTCGAGCGAATGGATTCTCATGCCCGCGACGATACGCACCGCCATGCGGCGCGCGATTATTTCTTCCGTTTCGCCACCACCGCTTCGGCACCGATGGCGCGGCGCAGGAAAAATTGCGCGCGATTGTGCCCGGTGACGACGCCGAGGTAACCGAGCCGTGCGCGAGTGATATCCTGCTCGGCGAGGATGCTCTCCAGCACCTCTCCGACCGCGAAGGCTCGGCGCTCGCGTGCGGGATTCAGCGACTGCTCGGCGGCTTCGATCGCCCTCCGTGCGTGAATGATCTGCCCGTTGAGCGAACGCACGCGCGTGTGCACCTCGACGACCTGCCGCGTGATTTCATCGTTCAGCTTGTCACGCTCGATCACCGCGCCGCGCTGCCGCGCGTCCGCCAGATGGGTTCGCGACGGATCGAACAGGCCGCCGGGGCCGACGGCGCTCCATTCGCTGCACTCCGCTCAGGCGGGGCGCAGCAGCGGCGGCGATGACCGCCGACGTTTCCTTTTGAAATGCCGCGCGGATGCTCCACTCTGCACGCCCATGTTTCCACAGCTCGCCCTCCGCATCCTCCGCACGACCGATATGCGGCTGCTCGGGAAGTTCCTGTGGAATTTCGGCGTGAAGGGCCTGCTCTCGATCGAAAAATTCAAGCGCCGCATCAAGCGCGGCGAATATTTTCCGCCCTTCCTCTACCTCTCGATTTTGAACTCCTGCAACCTGCGCTGCCAGGGCTGCTGGGTGGACGTGGAGGCCGAGCGCACGGAGATCGATCTCGACACGCTCAATCGCACGATCACTGACGCAAAAAAACACGGGAACGCGTTCTTCGGCATCCTCGGCGGCGAGCCGTTCATGCACCCGGAACTGCTCGACCTCCTCGCGGCGCATCCGGACTGCTATTTTCAGGTCTTCACAAACGGCCAGTTCATCACGGAGAAAATCGCGAAGCGCCTCCGGCAGGTCGGCAACGCCACGCCGCTCATCAGCATCGAGGGCCGCGAAGTCGTGAGCGACGAGCGGCGGGGAAAAAAGGAAGTCTTCACGCGCACCATGCGCGGCCTGCAAAACTGCCTGCGCGAACGCATCCTCACCGGCGTCGCGACAAGCGTGTGCCAGACGAACATTGACGAACTCTGCACCGAGGAATGGCTGCGCGAGCTGATCAAAATCGGCGCGCACTACGTGTGGTTTCACACCTACCGGCCCGTCGGCCCGAAGATGAATCCCGCGCTCGCGCTGCGACCCGAGCAACTCGTGCGCGTGCGGCGCTTCGTCGTCGAGATGCGCGCAAAGATGCCCATCGGCATCGTGGACGCGTACTACGATCACCGGGGCCAGGCGCTCTGCCCGATGAGCAACGGCATCTCGCATCACGTGAGCCCGAAGGGCGACATCGAGCCGTGCCCGATCATCCAGTTCGCGAAGGAAAATATCCGCGACGAACGCGGCGTGTTCGCGACGATGCGCGACTCCGAATTCCTGAAAGACTTCCGCGACCTCAGCGCGCAGCACACGCGCGGCTGCGTCGTCCTGGAGCGCCCCGACCTCGTGAAGCAGATCGTCGTGAAGCACGGCGCACGCGACACGACCATGCGCGGCACCGCAATGGCCGAACTCGAAGCGATGACCCCGCGCTTTTCGCAATGGCTCCCCGGCGAGGAAATCCCGGAGCAGCACTGGATGTATCGCTGGGCGAAAAAATTCTGGTTCAACGATTTCGGCGCTTACGCAAAGGCCGATCACGATGGGACGGCAAAGGAGAAGGTGAAGGCGCTGGCGGGCGCGGGAGTGACGCATGGCGGATGAGGAAGACCCGCACCGCAGACAATTCCTGCGCAGGAACGGCCAAGGAATGTGGCGACAGAATCGCGAGGGTGCGGATGCTGCGCGCCGATGAAGAAACTCCTCCTTCCCCTGTTGTCGTTCGCCCTCTGCCTCACTGTCACCGCTGCTGATCCCGCTCAACCCACAGGCAAATTCAGCACTGAATACGAGGGACGCGCTTACACATTCCCCGACGAGTCTTCGCTCGCAAAGTGGAAGGCGGACCGCGAGGCCAGCATTTATCAGCAAATTGGCGGCAAGCCCGCCATGGATGCAGCCATCGAGATTTTTTACAAAAAAGTACTGGCGGATGATCGCGTGAAGCACTTCTTCGACGACGTGAACATGGCGCGCCAGCGCACAAAGCAGAAGGCGTTTCTCTCCGCGGCATTCGGCGGGCCGATTCCGTGGGAGGGCAAGGACATGCGCAAGGCGCACGCGAAACTGCCCGGATTGAACGACAGCCACTTCAATGCGATCGCCGAGAATCTCCAGGCGACGCTCACCGAATTGAAGGTGAAGAAGGAGCTCATCGACAAGATTCTCGCGATCGCGGAGAGCACCCGCGCGGATGTGCTGAATCGCCCGAAGGACAGCGTCCGCACTGACGGCGCCGCGAAGTAACGGCGCGGGGCGGATTGCAAAATCATCATTCGACTTTGCACGCCCGCGCACGGTATTGCGGCGAAATGTTCTCGCGCCGCCATTTCCTCGCCAGCCTCGCCGCGGCTTCCGTCCTCCCGAATCTCTCCGCGGAGGACGTGAAACCCCGCGCGAAGATCAAACTCGGCTTCGATAACTTCGCCGTGCGCGCGATGGGCTGGAAGGCTTCGCAGCTTCTAGACCACGCGGCTGCGCTGAAGTGCGACGCGCTATTCATCAGCGACATTGATTCGTATGAGTCGCTGGAAAATGCCGCGCTCGCGGAGGTGCGAAAAAAGGCGGCGGACCTCGGGATTGATCTCTTCGCCGGCGGCTGGAGCATCTGCCCGACGAGTGTGCGCTTTAAGAAAAACTGGGGCACGGCGGAGGAGCATCTGCGCACGGGCATCCGCGTCGCGAAGGCGCTCGGCTCGCCGGTGTATCGCGTGGTCCTCGGTGCTGGCGAAGACCGCAAGACGCCCGGCGGCATCCGCGCGCGCATCGCGGACACGGTGGCGGTGCTGAAGGGGTGCCGTTCGGCCGCGATGGACGCGGGTGTGAAGGTCGCCGTGGAAAATCATGCGGGCGACATGCACTCGTGGGAACTCGCGGATCTCGTCGAGGAGGCGGGGAAGGATTTTGTCGGCGTGAACATTGATACCGGGAATGGGGCGTGGACGCTCGAAGACCCGATGGACGTGCTGGAGAACCTCGGCAAATACACCATCTGCTCCAGCCTGCGCGACAACATGATCTGGGAGACCGAGGACGGCGCGAGCATCGCGTGGACCGCCGCGGGCGAGGGCCTAATGGACTGGAAAAAATTCACCGCGCGCTGGGCCGAGCTTTGCCCGCAGGTGCCGATCATGATCGAGACGATCTCGGGTTTCGCGAAGAATTTCCCGTACAAGAAACCCGACTTCTGGACGAACTACGACAAGCGCCCGGAGGCACTCGCACATTTCGAGGCACTCGCGAAACGCGGCCACACGATCCCGCCCTTCAAGGCCGAAGGCCCGGACAAAAAGATGCTCGAACAGGAATACCAAAAGGGCGAGCTCGCGCGCTCGATGAAGTACCTGCGCGAAGTCGTGGGGCTCGGACTGAAGGCCTGAGCGAATCCATTTGAACTACGAAGAACGCGAAGGAGAGGCAGAGGGTGAAAGGAATCCCCGCGAACCTTGCCGTTACACTTAGCGCCCTTCGTAGTAAAATTCCGGCGAGCGTCGCGCGATCAGTTTCCGAAGAGGAGCCCGAGCACGCCGTCCACGCCCTTTTTTGCAGTGTCCACCGCGGTGCCGACCGCCTGCGTCGCGGTGTCGCCGACCTTTTGCACCACGGCATTTTCCGCAGCCGCGTAGAGCCGCGCGGAGAGGTCCTCGCGCGGCGAACGGTACGGGCCGGTGATGCGCAGCGGCGTCCACGCGTAGCCGTCGCGCGGCGCGCTGAAAACCTTGTCCTGCGAGCCGGGGAGGAACTGCAGCGGCGCAGGCGTGATTCCGAGATCGAAGGTGCCGTCAATCTGCCCATTCACGACGCTGAACGATCCCTTCACCATGATCAGTCGTTCGCTTTCGACGACGAGATTCGTCACATGCAGCCCGCTCGCATCGTAGCGGAAATCGCCGCGCACCTGGTTGAGGATGAGCCTGCGAAAACGATCCGTCTTCGTGTATTTGGCAATCGTGTCCAGGATCGGCAGCGCATCGAGGACGGCCTGTTGCAGTTCCGCGTGGCCGGTGACGGCGGGCGCGGACGATGTGCCGTCGCGCAGCGAAATCTGAATCCGCCCATCGCCCTTCACGCGGCCATGCAAGCGTGCGCGCCAGTCCTCCGGGAGCAGTGGCGTGACATTCATGCCGGCGGTCTTGAATTGCAGATCCACCTTCTCCTTTTCGGTCACCTCGCCCATCACGGTGATCTCGCCGCCCTCGGCGCGCAGCTTCGCCTCCTGCACAAAAAGCACGGGCTCCTTGTGGACGACGCGCAGCGTGAGGATGTCCATTTCCGGCAGTCCGTGCTGCTTCGCGTGTCCGCCGTCGCCGATGACTTTCCAGCCGCCCTCGACCGGCGTTCCCACGGCGGAGAGGCCCGACACCGAGCCGCCTTCCCATGCGACGGCGAGTTCACGCACGCTGATGCGGCCGATCTCCGTGATCTTGTCGCTCTTCGCCGGGCGCGGGAATTCGGTCGGGAGGCGGTTCTCGAAAAAATTCACCGCCACGCGCTGCACGTCCACGCTCTCGACGCGGAATTTTTTGTCACCGAAAATCATCCGCCACACGCTCGGCAGGCGGAACTCGCCGTGAACGTCCTCGACCTTGATATCGGAGAATTTCCCATCACGCCCCCCCTGTGCCGTGAGCCCTGCGCAGGAAAATTCCGTGGTGTCGAAACGGATCGGCGAGATCTCCACTTCCGCCTGGAGATGCTCCGAGGTGCGCGCGGCGATCTGTTTGCGGAATTCCGGGCTGCGCAGGTATGAGTTCACCCACGACTTCACGCCCATGAAGCCGGCGAAGATCAGCACCACGAGGACGACTCCGGTCCACGCGAGAATCTTGAGCCAGCGGTTGGAGGAGGGTTTTCTGGTCTGACGGAGTGCCATGGAGGGATGCGAGATGGACGAGGAGCGCTTGCAAATAAAGCATGATTTGCGCATTTGGCAGCGCCCGATTTTTCCACGACAAGACTCCGACCCCCCAACCACACCCGTGCTCGAACTCAAAGACGTCTCGCTTTCCATCCAGGCCGGTGACGAGGAGCAGTTCCTCCTCATGCAGGTTTCCGTACATCTCCCGCACGGGCATTTTGCGGCGATCATCGGGCCGTCCGGCTGCGGCAAGAGCACGCTGCTGAAGGTTGTCGCGGGCATCAAGGAACACGGCTCCGGCGAGATTCACTGGAAGGGCCGCGACGTGATGACGGACGGTGATCTCGATCCGCACGAGATCGGCTACGTGCCGCAGTTCAGCATCGCGCACGAACTGCTCACGGTGGCGGAGTGCATCGAGAGCACGCTGCGGCTGCGCGTCGCCGGGCAGAGCGGGGAGGAACTCGATGCGCGCATCGCAAAAGTGCTCACCGATGTCGGCCTCGACGAAATCGCCGACCGGCGCGTGTCGCTGCTCTCGGGCGGGCAGAAGCGCCGCCTCGCGATGGCGATGGAGATGGTCAGCTCCCCTTCCCTGCTGCTGTGCGACGAGGTGACAAGCGGCCTCGATCCGAAGAGCGAGGACGAGATCGTCCACCTCATGCACGACATCTCGCGCACGGACAAACGCATCGTGCTCAGCGTCACGCACAGCCTTCAGCACGTCGCGCTGTATGACAGCGTGATCGTGCTTTACCAAGGCCACCTCGTCTATCACGCCACACCGAAGCTCCTCACGCACTATTTCGGGATCACGAATCCCGCCGAACTTTACCCGCGCCTCGCAGAGCGCAAGGCGGGCGAGTGGCACCGTTCGTGGGAAAAATATCGCGCGTCGTATTACGAGCAGAGCGCGCTTCCTCCGATCGTCGCGGCACCGGCCGATGCGAAGTCCGAAAATACGGAGACAAGCGAGGAGGAGGAAATCGAGCGGCTGCGCAAAATTGTGGAGGAAAAGGAAAAGTCGTCTTTGGAAAAAAATGACGGCGCCGGTGACGACGGCACGGAGAAATCCGACACCGTCAGGCCGGGACCATTCGCGCAGTTCGGCGTGCTGCTCGCGCGGCGGTGGAAGCTTTTCTTCCGCGACCGGGGCCAGGTGATCCTGCAAGCGGCGCTGCTCTTCGGCTTTCCATTTCTCGTCGTGATCTTCGCATTCGACGGTCTGCCGCAGGTAAAAGGGCTGGTCGCCGACGGCGGTGCGAATCTCCTCGAACGCGCGCGCCAGGAAGCCGTCGCGCTCCAGCAGATCGCGAAGACCGGCACGCTTGTGAGCGGGCTCATCATGTTCCAAGTGATCCTGCTCGCGCTCATGGGATCGAACAACTCCGCGCGCGAAGTCGCCGGCGAGCGGAACCTTTTCGAGAAGGAGAAATTCGCGGGCCTCAGCCCGTTCGCGTATGTCGCGAGCAAGGTGACTTTTCTCGGCATGCTCGTCCTCGCGCAGTCGCTGTGGATGACGGTTTTCGTGAACATGATCGTCGGCTTTCAGGGCGATTTCCTCGTGCAGGTGATGAGCCTTTTCCTCGTGAACGCCGCGATCACATCGGTCTGCCTCGGCATCTCGTCGTGGATGAAGAGCGCGGAGCAAAGCTCGCTGCTCTCGATCTACCTCGTCGGTTTCCAGCTTCCGCTCAGCGGCGCCGTGCTCGCGCTGCCGAAGCTGCTCGCGCCGGTCACGCAGGTCTTCATCGCGAGCTTCTGGGGCTGGAGCGGCTTCATCCGCTCGATGGAAAACACGCGCTACTACGATGCGATCAAACAGATCGCACAGACCGAACCGGCGGGCGGCACACTCTGCATGTTGGTCCTCTCCGCGCACGTCGTCATCGGGCTGTTCTTCGCCTACACTGGCTGCAAAAACTCGCGCTGGGAGTAGCGGGTGGCGCGCGAGGCCGCTGTGATTTTCAAAGCATGGGAGCGATGGATCGGCGTGAGTGCTCAGTGCTCAGTTCTCAGTGCTCAGTTCTCAGTGCTCAGTGCTCAGTGGTCAGTGGTTGCACATTTTGAGCCTGAGCACTGAGCACTGAGCACTGAGAACTGAGCACTTTTCCTCTCAACACTCATCGCGACCAGATTGAGCCATCGCCAAAATCAGTGTGCGGCTTGCAGCGCGTGAGCCCACCGTGGTAAAGCGCGCGGATGCCTGCCGAACATTCTTCCCTGAAACTCCGCGACCCGCTCGGGCTGAGAAAGGGCCGTTCGCTGGAGGACATCGTGCACGAGGAGATCTCCGCAAAGGCGTACAAGCACGATCTCCGCGTGGCGCAGCTCGAACTGCTCACTTGGCAGCGGCGGCTCACGGAGACGAAGAACAACGTGATCATCGTGATGGAAGGGCCGGATGCCGCGGGCAAGGGCGGCGCGATCAAGCGGCTCACCGAGCGGCTCGACCCGCGGCTCGTGCGCGTGCATTCCACGGTGAAGCCGTCGAGCGACGAATACGAGCGGCACTACCTCTGGCGGTTCTGGGAGCGCATCCCGCAATACGGCCGCATCACCGTGTTTGACCGCTCTTGGTACGGGCGCGTGCTCGTCGAGCGCGTCGAGGGATTCTGCACGCCCGCGGAATGGAAGCGCGCGTATCGCGAGATCAACGAGTTCGAGCGGCATCTCCTCGATGACGGCACGATCATCATCAAATTTTTCCTCTTCATCACGAAGGACGAGCAGCTTGCGCGGTTCAAGGCGCGCGAGGCCGATCCCTACAAGCACTGGAAGATCAGCGACGAGGACTGGCGCAACCGCCGGCACTGGAAGGAAAACGTCGAAGCCGCGCAGGACATGCTTTTCAAAACCTCGACCGAGCACGCGCCGTGGCACGTCATCGGCGCGAACTACAAATGGAACACGCGTGTGAAGGTCGTGAATGCCCTCGTCGAGGCGCTCGACAAGGCGAAGCTCCGGGATTCGGCCCTATGAGAATCGCCGCATTTTTCCTCGCCGCACTTTTTCTTACCGGCTGTGAAAAGCAGGACTCCGTGCGCGAGTCCGTGGATCTCGGCGACAAGCGCACAAAGCTCGGCGCCTACAAAGAGGCCGTTCGTGCCTACGAGAGCGCGCTCGATGGCACGCCGAAGACCGCGGAGATCCACTACAAGCTCGGCGTGCTCTACGACGACAAGCTCAAGAATCCCCTCGCCGCGATCCACCACTACGACCGCTACCTCGACCTCGTGCCGACGGAAGGCCGCTCGAAGGATGCCAAGTCCGCGCGCGCCGATTGCGAGAAGCGCCTGAACCTCACACTCAAGGACGGCGGCCTGATGACCACCGCCGAAGCCGCGCGCCTGCGCAACGAAAACGAGCGCCTGCGCAAAGACCTCGCTGAGCTCCACAGCGCCAAACCCGCAATCGTGTCGCACACGCCCGGCGCAGGCGGCACTGACAAGATGACGGCAGGCGCACGAACGCATCTCGTGGAGAAGGGAGAGACGCTCGCGTCCATCTCGTTCAAATATTACCGCAACCGCGCGAACGCCTCGAGGATCAAGGACGCGAACGCCAACCAACTCGGCGGGAAGGACACCATCAAGCCGGGGATGACGCTCATCATTCCGGATCTGACGAAGAAGAAAAAATAGGGCGCGTAGCGCTTCCAGCGCTAACGCATCAAGGTTGCGCTGGTGTCCGAACGCGACTCCCGGTTGGAGCACGCGACTCGCGTGCTCCAACCGGGAACTGCGGTTCGCCGCACTCGCCTTCCTGTTGCCACAGCCCGGGCGAGGATCCGCCACGCTTGCCGGTGCGCCGCTCTGGGGCTATCACCCGCGCCGCACATGACCATCATTGACCACGAATTTTCCGACATCGCCACGCCCAGCGGGCCGATGCGCACGCATATCTTCCGTCCCGCGGCTCCGGGAAAATATCCCGCCATCTCTCTCTTCTCGGAAATCTTCCAAGTCACCGGCCCCATCCGCCGCACGGCTGCGATGCTCGCAGGTCACGGCTTCCTCGTCGCAGTGCCGGAGATTTTCCACGAGTATGAGCCGGCGGGCACCGTGATCGGCTACGACAGCGCGGGCGCGGATCGCGGGAACTTCTGCAAGCAGGACAAATCGCTCGCCGCGTACGACGCCGACCTCGCGGCGCTGCGTGAATTCATGAAGACGCATCCGAACAGCACGGGCCGCCTCGGCTCGGTGGGACTGTGCATCGGCGGGCATTTGAATTTCCGCAACAGCTTCAGCCCCGACATCCGCGCGGCCGTGTGTTTCTACGCGACGGACATCCACAAAATCGAAGCGCACAAGCGCGGCCTCGGCGCAGGCATGGCCGACGACACGCTCGAGCGCGCACGCCGCGGCGACGTGAAGGCCGAACTGCTCATGGTGTGGGGCCGCCAGGATCCGCACGTTCCCTTCGAGGGCCGCATGCAGATCCGGCGCGCGCTGGAGGAAGGCGGCGCGAACCACCAGACGTTCGAGGTGAACGGCGCGCACGCATTTCTCCGCGACGAAGGCCCGCGCTACAATCCCGCACTCGCGCGCCAGTGCTACGCGCTCGCCATCGAGCTTTTCCAGCGCAAGCTCGGCGAAGGCGATCTGCCTGCGAGTGATTCCGGCGCGGCGAAACACTGAGTCCCGCGGCAGCGGCAATTTTCTTCCGCAAAAAAATGAACGCCGTCCTGTGCGGCTTGTCCGAGAACGCACGCCATGCGCCTTCCCCTCATCATCACTCTCGCGGCCGTGCTCCCGCTGTGCGCCGATCCTGTGGAGCCGGCGAAGAAGCTCGTGGCCGCGGCGCGATCGCAGATCGGAATCACCACGCTCTACGACGGTGCATACGTGAAGCTCGCATACCCCGGCGGCGACGTGCCGGAAGATCGCGGCGTTTGCACGGATGTCCTCGTGCGCGCATTCCGCGCGATGGGCTCTGACCTGCAGAAGCTCGTCCATGAGGACATGGCGCGCGCATTTGCAAAGTACCCGCAGAAGTGGGGGCTAAAGTCACCGGATGCGAACATCGATCACCGGCGCGTGCCGAACCTTATGCGTTTTTTCGAGCGCGCCGGAAAGACT
>BJFP01000005.1 GCA_014189875.1 Verrucomicrobiota bacterium
CAACGCCCACCGCCCAACGCCCAACGCCCAACGCCCAACGCCCAACGCCCAACGCCCAACGCCCAACGCCCAACGCCCAACGCCCAACGCCCAACGCCCAACGCCCAACGCCCAACGCTCAACGCCCAACGTCTAAGGAAGGACTTACCGCCACACCACGCAGCGACATTTTCCACGCCTCTCGCGAGAGCCACGCGAGGCATGCGATGAGCGCGAGCCAAGGGAGCAACTGCCACGGGCCCCACAGCGCGATGTGCGGGTTGTCGGACTTCGCGAGATTCCACGGGTGCAGCCACGGCGACGCCCACGGATCGCCGCGGAGGATGCGCGTGCCGTCAGTGATCACGTTCGAGGTCACGTTGTAAAAAACGAAAATAAACACGGATGCGGCGGCAGTGACGGCGGCGGCCCAGCGCGGTGCGGCGACGAGGAGGAATGGCGCAAGCCACACGAAATACTGCGGCGCAATCCCCGCGGCGCAGACGAAGAACAGCACCCACACCCACGCGAGCGACACGAAGAGCCCGCGCGCATCCGCCATTCTGCGCCACCACGCAACCGCGCAGGTCGCCGCGATGATGAGCCATTTGCAGACTCCCATCACAGCGAGCTGCGCTGCGGTGAGCTGCTCGAAACCGACCTTCTGGAATGCCTCCGCGCCCGTCTGCTTCAGGCACCAGCTCACGCCCCAGATGCCCCAGTAGCCCTGGTAGCCGAGCACATTTCCGAGGAATGCGCGCGGCGCGCCGACCAGCGCGGGCGACCAGCCCGCGAGCGTGACGAGCGACACGGCCAGCGCGAACGCGCGCCACGCGCGGCGATCGGCGCGGCCCCACCACCACAGGAAAAACACCGGCCCGAGCAGCAGCGGCGCGACTTTGACATTGCACGCGAGGCCGAGTGCGAGGCCGCAAAGCGCGGGCTTGTTCTCCACCGCGAGCCACGCAGCAGTGAGCAAAAGGAACGCGAGCAGCGAATCCACATTTCCGTGAAATCCCGACACCATGAACGCGACCGGACTCAGCGCAAAAAGCCCGATCGCCCACCACGGAGGGCCGCCGATTTTCGTGCGCAGCCGCATGAGCACGAAGACCGAGAGGAAGTCCGCGATGATGCCCGGCAGCCGGAGGAAAAACGGGAGCAGTTCCATCCTCATCTGCGTCCCCGGCTCGGTGCGCTGGAGCAGCGCTGCATACGCGCCGACGAGCGGCGTGTGATTAAAAATCGAGACATGCTCGTACGTCCACGCGAGCCCGTGCTGGTTGATCATTTTTCCGAAGCCGTAGAAAAACACCGTGTCATTCGTCCCGACCGTCGTGGCCGCACAAAAGAGCTTGGCCGCGAGCGCGACGAGGGCCGCGAGCACGATGATTCGGTTGGGACGCATGGGCTGGGGGCTTTAGCAGACGGTATGCCGCCAATAAATCCAACGCCCAACGCCCAACGCCCAACTCCCAACTTCCATGGATGAGATCGGCAGCACGACGATCTCCGACCTTGGGCGTTGGGCGTTGGGCGTTGGGCGTTGGGCGTTTTTTCCTCCCCTCCTCCGCGTCGCCGCCTACTCTGCGCGCCCGTGAATTTGCCCCGACGCCTCGCACTCCCAAGCCTGCTGGTCGGACTCATCATCACGTTCCTGCTGCAAGTCCGGCCGTTCAGCGCGACGAAAAAATTCCGCGTGCTTGTGCCCATGACGTCCGACACCGAGGGCCGCGCACGGCTCTCATGGCGCAGCGTGAACAGCACAGTGCAACCGGACACCTCGACCGCACTCGTCGCGAAAGGCCCGCAGGTGCTGTCGTTCACGCTCCCCTTCACGACGACTTACAGCTTCCGCTTTCGCGCGAAGGATGCGATCGCCTCGCTGCGCCTCGACCCGCTGGATCGCATCGGGCGCATCACGCTCGGCACGGTGAGCGTGATCGATCCGGATGAAAAGATCGTGGCGACATTCCAGCCGTCCGGTTTTTCCACGACGAAGCCCGGGCCGGATCTCAAGCCCGACGGCGACTCCGTGGCGTTCACGAATCATCCCGGCGACGGAGTGCTGATCTCGCCCGAACAGCCGTTGCAACTCGCGCTGCGCACGCTGCCCTTTTCGCCCCGCTCCGCTGTGCTGCAATTCGCCGGCGCAGCCCTCGCGACCTCACTCGTCCTGTTCCTCGCGAGCCTCCTTCCGGCGGCGCGACGCGCACGACTCACCGCCACACTTGCCAAGCTCCGCGACGATTCCGCCGCGTGGCCCGCGCTCACGCTGTTCCTCACCGCGGCCGTCGCGACGATGGCAAGCTGCTACCCGATCATCTTCTGCGGAAAGAGCTTCATCTCACCGAACTTCGGCCCGACGCAGACGCTCACGAACCTCTTGCCCGAAGCCGCGCCGCAGTCGCAGGAGCCCGTCGAAAACAGCCGCGGCGCGGACACCGGCACGATGATGTGGGCGCACCTGCCGTATTCCGTCATCCAGCACCGCGCGATTTTCAAACACCACGAACTGCCGCTCTGGAACCGCTACACATTCTGCGGCACGCCGCTGCTCGCGCAGGGCCAGTCCATGCTCGGCGATCCGCTGCACTGGATTCCCGTTGCCGCAGGCGGCGCGACGTGGGCGTGGGATGTGAAATTTTGCATCGCCAAGCTGCTCTTCTCATTCGGCGTGGGGCTGGCCGCATTCGCCGCCGCACGCCGCGTTTGGATCGCCGTGCTGCTCGCCGTTTCGTCGTCATTCATCGGCTTCTTCGCATTCCGCTTCGATCACGCCGCCTACTTCAGCCTCTGCTATTCGCCGTGGATTCTCCTGTGCTGGCTGCGCGCCGCGCAGACCGCGGGCCGCGTGTGGCCGTGGGCACTCGCGCTTGCCGCCGCAAATTTCTGGGAGCTGAACAGCGGCACCGCCAAGGAAGCCGCCATGCTCATCGCGGGCCTGAACCTCACCGGCATCCTGCTCGTGCTGGCGTCCTCACACCGCCGCAGCGAACGCCTCGCGCGTCTTGTCCTGATGCTCGTCGGCATCGTGCTCTTCGCGATGCTCAGCGCGCCGCACTGGATGCTCTTCCTCGATGCACTGCGCCACTCGTGGGCTGCCTCCGCGACGATGGCCTTCACGCAGCTCCCGCCAAATCTGGCACCCGGGATTTTCGACGATCTCTTTTTTGCACAGGTCCTGCCCGGCGAGATCGTCTCGAACCCCGCGACCAATTTCCTCGTGCTCCTCGGCTGCCTCTGGGCCGTCGTGGATTTCCGCCGCCTGCTCGCAGACCGGACATTTGTCGCCATCCTCCTCGGAGCCGTGCTCCCCGCGGCGCTCGCATTTGGAATCATCCCGGCGGAACTGCTCACGCGGCTGAAGTGGATCGGGAAAATCGGCCACGTCGCGAACACGTTTTCCTGCGTGCTCATCATCCACCTGTTCATCATCGCGGCATTCGGCCTGCGCTCGCTGTGGGAACGCGCAGCGGGTGAAAGGGCGCGCGCCGATATGCTCATCGCCGCACTCTGCGCGACTCTGCTCGCGGCGTTCTTCCTCCCGCACGTCGGCGCAATCCACGGCACGTCGGGAAAAATCAGCGGCTTCTTCTGCGCCTACGCAATTGCCCTCGGCGCGGCGCTGCTCGCAATGCCATGCATCGTGCGCGGCATCCGGCTCAGACCGTCCGTGGCGCACTTCATCGCGGGCGGGCTCTGCCTGTTCGTCTTCCATTTCCGGCACGGACTTTGGACGGACACAAAATTCGACGGCTACGTCGCAAATCCGCGTTCGCGCGCCAGCCTCGCCGCAATCTCGCCCGCTGCCGGCATCATCCGCACATCATTCGAGGAATCCGGCCATCCCGCGCGCACCGCCGGATTCGGCGGCGTGTTCGCGCCGGGCTTCAACATCGTGTCCGGCCTGGAGAATTTCGACGGCGCCGACGCGCTCGTGAACCGCTGGCAGCGCGAACTCCTCGAACAGTCATCGGTTCCCCTCGCGCAGGACCGGCGCACCTTTTTGGATCGCGCGACCTTCCCGCGCACGCGCAGCTTCGGCGATCTCTGGAACACGCGCTTCTATCTTAGCGACCCAGCCGAAACGCCGCGCAACGTGAAGGGCCTCGAACTCGTGAAGACGCTGGACCTGGACATCCACGTGAGCCACCGCGCGTGGCCCCGCGCCTTTTTCACCGACCGTCTCGCGGAGTGCTCGTCGCTGGAAAATTTCACCGAGCTGCTCTGCACCGGCGACGGAAAACCTTTCGCCGCAATGGTGCCCGACGTGCCATCCGACGCGGAACCCGCGAAGCCCGCATCGCTCGACGGCAGGATCATCGTCGCCGCCAGCGGCTACCGGCTCACGGAAAACTCCACCGCCTTCACCATTGATGCGCCCGCCGCCGGAGTCGCCGTGCTCGGCAATTCCTTCGAGCCCGGCAACTGGCGTGTGACGCTCGACGGCACCCCTGCCGAATACTTCCGCGTGAACCACGCATTCCTCGGCGTGAAAGTGCCCGCCGCCGGCGTCCACACGCTCCGCTTTTCGTACTGGCCGCGTCTGCTCACCCGCGCGCTGTGGATTTCACTCGGCGGCTTTCTGTTCGTGCTCGCCATGATTTTCGAAGGCGTGCAGCCGCGTCAGAAAATCACCGCCGACGCGCCCAAAAAAGACGCGCCACCCGGGGCAGGCACGTAGAGTGCTTTGGAGGGTTGCACCCAACCAGCCATGCAACCCACCGAAACGACCCTGCCCGCCCTTGCCGCAGCGCCCTCCGCAGTGAAGCCCCCGCTCCGCAGCCAGTGCCCCGTCTGCGACAGCAACCGCCTCCATTATTCCTTCTCGCACCAGTCGCACCGCGTCATGCGCTGCGAAAATTGCGCGCTCATGTTCCTGAATCCGCAGCCGTCGGATCGCGAGCTCTCCGAAATTTACACAGCCGAATATTTCCTCGGCCACGACACCGAGGAAGGCCGGCGCGATTCCAGCGAACTCAAGCGCGCCACCGCGCGGCAATACCTCGCCGAACTCACGCGCTACAACGGCGCTCCCTCGGGCCAACACAGCCGCCTCATCGAGGTCGGCTGCGGCGAGGGCGATTTCCTCTGTGAGGCCGAGGCCGCAGGCTACGACGTGCTCGGCGTGGAATACGCACCCGCAGCCTGCGCGACCGCAAACAAGCGCCTCAAGCGCGGCTGCGTCGAGCAGGGCGAACTCGCCGACGCAAAGTTGCCCGATGCGCACTTCGACGTGTGCGTGCTCAACGACGTCATTGAGCACGTCCGCGATCCCCTCGCCTTCCTCCGCGAAATCCGCCGCATCCTCCGCCCCGGCGGCGCGCTCTTCATCGCCACGCCGTGCCTCGATTCGTGGAGCGCGCGCTTCATGAAGGAACGCTGGATGGAATGGAAGCCCGAGCACCTCAGCTATTTTAACAAGGCCAACATCCAGACCGCGCTGCTGAAGGCCGGCTTCGAGGACGTGATCGTCCAGCCCGGCTGGAAAACTCTCAGCTTCGACTACGTGCAGTCGCACTTTGAAAAATTCCCCGTCCCGCTCTTCACACCCGCGGTCCGCATGCTCGGAAAAATGCTCCCCTCCTCCGTGAAAAAGAAACCGCGGCGTGTCGTCGCGAGTGGCATGATGGTCTTCTCGCGCAGGGCCAGGGAGACCCGCGAGCGCCTCTCGGTGATCGTCCCGGCGTTCAACGAAGCAGAGACCATCCGTCCGATGATGGACGCGCTCGTAGCGAAGGAAATCGCGGGCATGGAAATCGAGATCGTCGTCGTCGAGAGCAACTCGACCGATGGCACGCGCGAGATCGTGAAGCAGTTCGCCGCGCATCCCCGCGTGAAAGTGATCCTCGAGGAGAAACCGCGCGGAAAAGGCCGGGCCGTCCGCACCGGCCTCGCCGCGGCGACCGGAAAATACGTGCTCATCCAGGACGCCGATCTCGAGTACGACATGGAAGACTACGACTCGCTCGTGGGTGCGCTCGCGAGCGGACGCCACGCCTTCGTCCTCGGCTCGCGGCACGGCGGGCGCAACCTCTGGAAGATGCGCCAGTTCACCGGCCAGCGCAGCCTCAGCTCATTCCTGAATCTCGGCCACTGGCTCTTCACCACGGCGATCAACGTGCTCTTTTGGAAACGCCTCCGCGATCCGTTCACGATGTTCAAGGTCTTCCGCCGCGACTGCCTCCACGGCCTGCGCTTCGAGTGCAACCGCTTCGACTTCGACTTCGAGCTCCTCATCCGCCTCATGCAAAAAGGCTACACGCCCGCGGAGATTCCGGTGAACTACCGCTCACGCTCGTTCAAGGAAGGCAAGAAGGTCTCCATGTGGCGCGACCCGCTCACATGGCTCGTCGCACTCGCACGGCTGCGCACATCGAAAGTGGATCCGCTCGCGGAAATCGAGCACACCCGCAACGCGCAGACGGCAACGGAGTCCGCACCGCTCTCCGCACAACCGGCGCTCGCACACCGGTAAAAGTGTTCCGCCGCAGCGCGACAGTCGCTGGATCGGGTTTCGCGTGAATCCCGAACTCGCTTTCGCCCCCGAAAGGCGGACGAAAATCTGAGCGCTTCAACAATCGGCGTAGCCGAGGGATCGCACATGATGCGGCTGCTCGGCGGCCCGGAGGGCCTGCGCACTACGATTTCAAATCGCGCCGGAGAAAGACCGCGCAGCCGATGAGGATGAACGTCACGTTCAGTCCGAAAAGGTACAGGTAGTCCTCGGCCATTTTCCACACCGGCATGGGGCTGCGGAACACATTCAACCACGTCACCATGTGGCTCGTCATGAACCACGGCTTGAACGACGCAAACTGCGGCCAGAAATCCAGGATGCGATCCACGAAGAGAACCGCGAGGCAGACGATCGTCGCCGACGCAGGCTTCATGTTGCAGCACGACAGCATGAACGCGAGCGACACGATCGTGCAGAAGCTGAGGCCAAAGCACGGCATCGCCGCAAAGTATCGGATGAGACCTTCGCGCGGCGGATAGAACGCGAGCAACTTCTCCTCGGGAATGACCGCACACAGACTGCCAAGCCCCTGCCATGCTAGGCCCGTGAGCAGCGCGGTGATGCCGATGAAAATGATCAGCACAAAGCAGTACAGCAGCGACGCGAGCAGCTTCACGCCGAGCACACGCAGGCGGCTCACGGGCCGGCAGAGCGTCATCCGCATGGTCCCGTCCTCCACCTCCTTGCTCACGATGTCCCCCGCGACGAGCGCGACAAAAATCGCACCGAGCAGCGCGACCGTGAGCGCCATCATATTGAACGCCAGCGTGAGCCCGCCGAAATATTCGTCGAACATCGCGCCGTGGCTTTCGAGGAAAGTACGGAAACCGCGCTTCGCCTTGTCCGTCTGCGAGAGCATGAGCACGAGCAACTCCAGTGCGACGAACGCAACAAAGCCGATCCACGTGCGCTTGCGCGCAAACATCTTCAACAGCTCTGCAAAAAACTGGCGGAGGAAAAGTCTCATGGTTTCTGCACCTCGCGCAGGTAGAGCTGCTCCAGCGTCTGTTTCTCCGGCGTGACGGCGCGCACTTTCACGCCCGCCTGCACAAGCCGCGCGACGACATCCGCGATGTCCGCGCCGGCCGGCAGCTCGATCACACCCGGCTCCACAACCGACGCACCGTTCAACTGCGCGCCCACTTTTCCCCACGGCTCCGCCTCGATGCGGAAGCGCGCGCCCTTCGATGCAAGATCCTGCCAGTGGCCGCAGTAGATGAGGCTGCCCTTGTTCAAAATCGCCACGCGATCGCAGAGCTGCTCGACCTCGCTCAGTAGGTGAGAACAGAAGAGCACCGTGAAGCCGCGCTCGCGGTTCAGCCGCTGGATGAGTGCGCGCATCTCCGCGATGCCCTCGGGATCGAGGCCGTTCGTCGGCTCATCAAGCAGCACGACCTCCGGCTCCGGCAGCAGCGCCTGCGCGAGCCCAAGCCGCTGGCGCATGCCCTGGCTGTAGGTGCCGACCTTGTCGTGAATGCGCGCGGTGAGGCCGACAAATTCCACTGCGTCCCGCATTTCCTTGCGCGGCACGAGCGCGCTGTAGCTCGTGAAAATTTCCAGATTCCTCCATCCGCTCAGGTATTCGTAAAAACGCGGCGCCTCAAAAATCGCGCCGACCTTCGCAAGCGCACGCGGACGCTCGCGCTGCACGCTGATGCCGCCGACGAACGCCTCGCCCTCATCGGGAAAAACCATGCCGAGCAGGATGCCGAGCGCCGTGCTTTTCCCCGCGCCGTTGTGCCCGAGAAGGCCGAAGATTTCCCCGCGCTCCACGGCAAACGACAGCCCGTGCAGCGCCGGCTTCCCGGCGAAACTCTTTTTCAAATTCGCGAGCCGGATCGCTTCCATCAGTTCTTCGGCGGCGTGTCGCTCAGGAACGTCAGCTCCTGCGACACATGCCCGTCAGCGTAGAGGACGTTCAGCTTGTTCTGGAGGTGCTCGTGGAAGCCCTCCTTGTCACCCATCATCATCGTGTGGCCCGGCTCATCAATCGGGCTAGTCGCCACGAAGCTCACACTCAGCGAGACGAGGCGCTGACCGTTGAGTTTCCAATTCCACAGGTAGCTCGTGCCGCTCACCTCGGCGATGTGCTTCCGATCATCCGGGCAGGCAAAGACGCGCTGCTCGCCGACGTAGGACGCCAGCGCCGTGTCAATGGTCAGCGCCGCATCGCTGCGTGTCGCGCGAGCCATCGCAAGCTCGGGATAAATGCCCTCGTGGTCGGCAACATAGCGCGACATCGCCCCGCCGAGGGCGCGGAGATTCTGCGTGCAAGCCGCCGAACGCGCATCCCGCTGCGAACGCTGCCAGCCGACGCTGCCGAGCGTCGCAAGCAGTGCGATGATCGCGAGGACGGCGAGCAGCTCAATAAGCGTGAAGGCGCGGACGCCATCGGCAGATGTGCGCATCAACGCGACCATTTTACGGTTTGCTCCAGCGCCTCCAAGAATGGCAGCGCGTCCATTTTCGCATCAATCGTCGCGTCGCTGTAAAATGACTTCAGCCCCTGGTCTATGATCTTCCGGAACGCCGGATCATTCGCGTCGCGCCGCTCCCGGTCGCCGCCGTGCTCGCGAAGATCGTCCACCGCCTTCTGCACCATCTTCCTGCGTTTGCCCGGCTCCATCTTGTTGAAGCTTTCCATCATCTGCTTGAACCCCGACGGCAGCACGCGATCGAGATAGCGCCCCTTTTCCTCCGCGGTGAGCGCAAGCCAGAATTTTTCGAGCTTCCGCTGCTTGTCCATCTCGCGGCGCTGTTCGTATTCGAGGCTGTTCACCCGCTTCGCGACCTCCTCGATCAGCTTCGCGCGATCCGCGGGCGCCTTGCCCTCAAGTGTGTTTGCGCCGACGAATTCCGCAATGCGCTCGGGCGTCGCGCGGTTCTTCCGCACGATCCAGATCGCGCCCCCGATCACGCCCCACAGGAGGGCGAGCAGCAGGGCGGTTTTGGTCCAATACGGGCGCATCCGGCCTTCATAAACGCGAATACCGGCGCACTCAACCATCATGCACTGCCACAGAAAAAATCAGCGCGCCCAAGTCTGGCACGGTCGCTGCTATTTCCAAATGTGCAGAGCACGGAAGCCACGAAATTAACAAACCATATTTCTCCAGAGTTCCAGTAGCCTCCGCAACGCGACCTTCGGGTCGCGTTCTTTTTTCCGGGAACAGGCGGCGGCGATGCGAGGCCGGGGCTGCCGCTACTTGTAAGGCACCGTTCCATTCGCATCCACCGTGTACTTCCATTTCGCGACGTATTCCGCGGCGGGGCGGAAATCATCGTGCTGCGCGGCGAGTTTTTCCTTCAGCATCGCATCCATGCGCGCCTGCAATTCCGCGTGCTCCGGTTTGCCGATGAGGTTGTCGAGCTGCCACGGATCCTTCTCGTTGTCGAAAAGCAGCCACGGCCCTTCGAGTTCGCGGACGTAGGTGAAGCGCACGGTGCGGATGCAGCGGTATTCCCTTCCTCCGACGCGCCGCGTGAATTCACCGAACGGCGCATCACACTGCACGATGGCCGCGCCGCCGGACGGATCCTTTCCGCCGCGCATGTGGCCGGTAAAGTCGAAACCCTCGACGGTCTTCGGAATCGCGACTCCGCACAGGCCGAGCAGCGTAGGCATCACGTCCTCCGAGTTGATCGTCCCCTCGGTGCGATGAGGGGCGATGCCGAGCTTCGCGGGCACGCGGAACAGCATCGGCACGCGCGCGGATTCCTCATAGGGCTTCTGCTTCCGCTGCATCGCGTGCGACGAAAGCATGTCGCCGTGATCGGACGTGAAGACGATGATCGTGTTGTCGTCCACCCCCACGCTTTTCAACGTGCCAAGAAGGTCGCCGATGCAGTCATCGAGCGCCGTACAGTGCGCGTAGTAGCCCGCGAGATCCACACGGGCACGCGCCTGTGCGATACCGTTGTCGGGCACATTGCCGCGCAGCTTCATGGCTTCGGGCGAATACATGTCGCGGTATTTTTGCGGCGCGGTCTCGTAGGGATTGTGCGGCGGGCCCCACGCGAGCCAGAGCAGGAAGGGCTTCCCCGTTTTCGCGCGCGACTCGATGTAGCCCTGCGCGTCGCGCGTCTGCGCGATGGCGTCGTAGCCCTGCCATTCCAGCTTCTCCGGGCCGTCGGCGTAGTACGGCGACTGGTTGTAGGCATGCGTGCATTCGAGCACCTTCCAGTAGTCAAATCCCTGCCGCCGCTCGCGCGGAATGAAGGCCGAGCGTCCGCGGCCATCCACATGCCATTTGCCAATGCACCCGGTGTCGTAACCCGCACCCTTGAGCACCTTCGCGATCGTCACAGCCTCGGGATTCAGTTGCACGTCATTCAGAAAAATCCCGTGCGTGAGCGGACGCTGCCCGGTGAGCAGCGAAGCGCGCGTGGGCGAACACACGGGCATGCCCGAGACGGCCTGCGTGAAATTCACACACTCCTTTTCCAGCCGGTCGAGGTTCGGCGTCTTCACATTCGGATCGCCCGCGAACCCGAACGCCTGAGCACGCCACTGGTCGGCTATGATCATGAGGACGTTCGGCGGACGATCCGCGGCGGTCGCAGTCGCGCTGCCCGCGACGAAAAGCGCGAGCGCGGTGAAAGTGCGGAGCATCGCTTTCACTCCGCAGCCTCCGCCTTATTCTTTTTCTTCCCATTCGGTTTCTCGCCCGCATCGGGCGGCAGATCCTGCATCGCGAGCGCGCGGAATTCCTCCGTGTGCTTCGTCCACACTGCGGCCATTTCTTTCACGCGCTCGGACTGCTTCGCCGCGAGGTTTTTCGCCTCCGCGCGATCGGTCGTGAGGTCGTAGAGTTCCCACGGGCTGTCGGCCCCGGCGGCCACGATTTTCCAGTCACCCACTCGCAAAGCGCGATTTTTCTCGTGCATCCACCACAGGTAATCGTGCGTCACCGCGCCGTCCTTCGCGAACGCGGGCACGAGGCTCTTGCCCGGTGCGGGCGGCACGGGCTTGCCGTCCACGCTCTCGGCGCGCTTGCCGCCGGCGATGTCGAGCACCGTCGGCACGATATCAATCAAGTGTGCGGGATTGTGCCGCAGTTCGCCACGCGCGGCGATGCCCTTCGGCCATTGCACGATGAACGAGGTCGCGATGCCGCCCTCGTGGACCCACGTCTTGTGTCGTCGGAAAGGCGTGTTCGACGCGCTTGAAAATCCCGGCCCGAGGCACAGGAAGCTATCCGCCGATCCGGGGACTGCGCCCGGCGCGTTGCCGCCGCCACGCACCATGATCTCCGCGCTCGCACCATTGTCGGAGAGGAAAATCACGAGCGTGTTTTCCGCTGCGCCCATCGCTTTGATCTGCGCGAGCACGCGGCCGATTTCCTGATCCATCCGATCCACCATCGCCGCGTGGATCGCCATTTTCTCCGCTTGGAACTCCCGCTGCACCGTCGTGAGTTCCGTCCACGGCAACGGGCGGTCCACTTCGCCGGGATGGATCTTCGTGACGTCGCCCTTGAACGGATACGGCGGGCCGACCTCGCGCTCGATGGCCGACAGCGTCGTGTTCACAAGGCCCGCCTTTTTCTGCCTCGCGAATCGATCCTCGCGCGCGACCTCCCAGCCCTTGAGATACTTGTCCTTGTAGCGCGCAATGTCCTCCGGAGGCGCCTGCAACGGAAAGTGCGGCACGGTGAACGCGAGATACGAAAAGAACGGCTGCGTGGAAAATTTCTCCGCGTGCTCCTTTAGACATTTGATCGCGTGATCCGCATACGCCGTCGAGGTGTAGTAGCCGTCGCCGAGCTTCACGGGCGGGAGCGGCTTGTCATCCTCGCTGTGGTTGCTCACGGAGAAATTGTGGTTGTGATCATCCACGACATACGAGTGGTCGAAGCCGTTCTCCGTCGGCTTCCCGTCCACATGCCATTTGCCCGACTGATACGAGCGGTAGCCGAGCGGCTTCAGCATCGTCGAGAGAAGCGGCGCCCACGCGGGACGCTCGCCCCGCGCACCGCCCGGCCCGCCGGGAAACGCATCGCGCCGCACCGCCTGCGCGTAGTAGCCCGTGAGGATCGCAGCGCGCGAAGGCCAGCAGCGCGCGGTGTTGTAAAATTGCGTGAAGCGAAGTCCGTTCGCCGCGAGCGAATCGAGGTTCGGCGTGCGCACGTCGCCGCCGTAGCAGCCCGCATCGGAATAGCCCATGTCGTCCGCGAGGATGAGCAGGACGTTTGGTTTCGCCGGGCCCGCCGCGCGCAGCGATGCGGACGAAAACGCGAGAACGACGAGCAGGAGGAGGAACGAAATGGGGCGTTTCATTCCGCGCATAAAAACCGCTCCCAATGCGCTTGTCCCGCAAGAAACTGAGTGCCGCCAGACGCACGCGCTTCTCATGCCGGACCGCACGCGATACAAAAGCGAATCCCCGATGAATCGCGATTTTGAATCCATCTTCGCCAGCCTGCGCGAGATCCTGCGCAGGCATTCCAAAAATCTCACAGTCACGGAAGACACGCCGACCCGCTACACGCTGAACGGCGGCAAGCATCCGACGCACAAGACGCCGGTGGACATCGCGTGGATCCACATCGGGAAAAACTACGTGAGCTTCCATCACATGGGCGTCTATGGCTGCGAAAGACTGCGCGAGAGCCTGTCGCCCGCGTTGAAGGCGCGGATGCAGGGCGAGTCGTGCTTCAACTTCAAGAAGCCCGATGAAGCGCTCTTCAAGGAACTCGATCAAATGACCGTGCACGGCTTCGCCGCATTTCGAAAAGCCGGGCATCTCTGACCGCCGCGCACCTCTCAGCGCATCGAGAACCGCGCAGTTGTCTTGCCCGCGCTCGCACATTTCCAAACCCGCGCTACGCTGCACGCCATGCTTCCGTGGTTCCAAGACCGATTCCCGCTTTACCTCGCACCGATGGCGGGGATCACGGACACGACTTTCCGTCAGCTTTGCAAAGGCTACGGCGCAGATGTGATGGTTTCGGAGTTTGTCTCCTCCGAGGGGATTTTCCGGAAAAATGAGCGCACGATGGAGTATCTCGACTTCGAGGAATCGGAACGCCCGCTCGGCATCCAGCTCTTCGGCGGCGACCCGGAGCATCTCGCAGAAGCTGCGAAGATCGTCCTCGACTGGAAGCGGCCCGATTTTCTCGACATCAATTTCGGCTGCCCGGTGAACAAGGTCGTGAGCAAGAACGGCGGCTCCTCGATCCTGCGCGACTGCCCACTGCTCGCGCGCATCGCGGGTGCGATCGTGAAGGCCGTCACACCGCATCCCGTCACCGCGAAGATCCGCATCGGCTGGAGCGCCGACACGATCAATGCGACCACGACCGCGCGCATCCTCGAAGACTGCGGCATCCAGGCCGTCGCCGTCCACGGTCGCACGAAGGAGCAGGGCTACAGCGGCGAGGCGGACTGGAACGTGATCGCGCAGGTCGCCGAGGCCGTGCGCATCCCGGTGATCGGCAATGGCGACATCGTCACCGCCCACGATGTCGAGCACCGGAAAAGCACGACGCGCATCGCAGGCATCATGATCGGCCGCACCGCGATGCAGCACCCGTGGGTCTTCCGCGAGATCCGACATTACATCGACACCGGCACACACCTCGCACCGCCATCGCTCGCGGAAATCTGGGCACACATCCGCCGCCATTGCGCCATGGAAATCGCGCGCCAAAAATTGCAACCGCGCGGTCTCGAAGCTCCCGGAACGGCAGAACTCCACGCGATGCAATCCATGCGCACACAGCTCATGTCCTACTCGCGCGGAATGTCCGGCGCACGGCAACTGCGGGAAAAATTCGCACACGTCGCCTCGCTCGCACAGCTCGACGACATCGCCGCGGAAAACATCGCGCAGCATCCGTCGGACTCGCACCTCGCCGCGGCTTAACGCGCCGGAAAAGAGCCTTTGGACTGCGCCTGGCGGAATCTCCGTGATGGCTCAGTTTGAGTTCTCAGTGCTCAGTTCTCAGTGCTCAGTAGCCGGACAGTTTCAATCTGAAAACTGAGCACTGAGCACTGAGAACTTTTCCAGTCAGACAGCACTGCGGCCAAATTGCGCCTGGCGGAATCTCGCCAGCGTGGTCCGCAGCCCCGCCATCGTGAAGGGCTTGCTCATCACGATGTCCACGCCCTCGGGCTTCTCGCCGGTCGCAGCCATGATGTCGCCGAAGCCCGTCACCAGGATCACCGGCACATTGGGCCGCCGCTGCTTCACCTCGCGCGCGAGCTCGTCGCCCTCCATCTCGGGCATCGACCGATCCGTCATCACGATGTCGAATTCCCCTCCTTGGAATTTTTCCAGCCCGTCGCGCCCGTTCACGGCGGGCGTCACGTCGTAGCCGTCATCGGTCAGGTAGGTCTGTATGACTTCGCGCACGGCCGGGTCATCGTCCACCACGAGCACGCGGCACCGTGGAGGCGGTGTTGCGGCGGATTCTGCCGATGGAAAAATCACGCGCACCGTGGTGCCGATGCCCTTGCGGCTCCCGATCTCCAGCCTGCCCCGGTGCCGCGCCACCACCTCGTGGATCACGGCGTAGCCGCTGGGCCAGCCGTCCGCGCGTTCCGCTGCGGCGCTGGGATCCAGCAGCCGCTGGCGCATCGCCTCGGTGACTCCCAGCCCGTCATCCTGCACCGTGAGGATCGCATCGTCGCCCTGCTGGTGCGCGCCGATCGTGATCGTGCCGCGGCGAGGGATCGCATTCATCGAATTCCTCACCAGATGCGTGAGCATCTCGCGGAGCCGGATCGGATCTCCGTGGATTTTCACAGCGGGCCCCGCCTTCCGCTCAAAGGCCACTTTCGGCACCGCGTCTCCCGCCGGCTCCCCGCTCCTCGGGCGAAAAAGCTCGGTGACGTGATCCATCAGCGCGTCGAGCGCGACCGTTTGAAACACCTCCTCCGACGGCACGTCAACCGCCTCCGCGATCGCGGACGCGTCGCCCGGCCCGCGCAGCGCCTTCCGCCCCGCATCCACGGCCAGGATGATCTGCTGGATGTGCTCCGTCACTTTCTCCGGATGCGTGATCACCGCCGGCGCGCGCAGGACGACTTCCGAATGCTGCTGGATGCGCTTGAGCGCCTCCTCGATCTCGCGCGTCGCCGATCCCGAGCGCTCCGCCGCCGCGCGGCTCCGCTGCACGGCGCGCAATTCCGCGAGCGCCACCGTGAGCTGCTGGTTGCTCTTCACGAGCTGCTCCTCCGTCTGCCGCCGCTCCGCGATTTCGCGCTGGAGCTGGTCATTCACGGATTCCAATTCCGCCGTCCGCTCCTTCACGCGCGCGTCCAGCCCGGCATTGTCCAGCCGCCCGGCCACCTGCCCGCGCTTGCGCTCGATCGCATACTGGATCGAGCGCAGCAGGAGCTGCATGTCCACATGCCCCTACACGAGGTAATCCTGCGCGCCCTTCTGCACCAGCTCGATGGCCGCCGTCACATCCGAGACGCCGCTCAGGATCACGATCGGCACATCCGGCGCGGCTTCATTCATCCGGTGAAAGGTCGAGACTCCGGCGCTGTCCGGCAGCGTCAGATCCAGCAGCACGATGTCCCGCCCGCCCCCGGCCGTCATGCGGATTCCCTCGGCGAGCGTCGCCGCGGCCGCCACGGTGAACAAGGGATACTCGGAACCACCAAGAAGGCGCCCGAGCAATTCGGAGTGCTCCAGATTATCCTCGACGAGGAGAACCCGGATCGGACGGTCGGTGATGGGCATTTTTGCTTCGGGTGACGGTGAGGGCTGAATCAACGTCCACTGCAAGCGCAGTATTCGCGCCATCCAAGGTGAACCCTTTGTGAATTACAAGCTGGCCGGGGAAGATTGATCGGATTTCCCCTCCGACACCTCGGCGCGCGCCGCGCTCAGGCAGCCGCCGATGATGATCACCGTGCCCGTGAGATAGATCCACAGCAGCAGCGCCACCACGCTGCCGAAGGCGCCGTACACCACGTTGAAATGCGCCACCCGCCCGGCGTAAAAGATGAACAGCTTTTGCAGGCCGCCGAGCGCCGCCGTGACGAGGAACGCCTCGATCCACACCTCGCGGAACGTCGTCTTCCGCCGCGGCGCAAACTTGTAGAAAAGCGCGAGGCTGTAAAAAAGCAGCAGCGGCGGCAACAGGTCGCGCATCGTCTTCACGGCCCATCCGCCGATGCCGAAATCGAACGAGAACACATCCGGGTGGGAGCGGTAATATTTTTCCAGCCCGTTCAGGATCGCCGGCGCGATGAGGCCGATGAGGAGCGCGCTCGCGAGCACCGTCACCATGAGCAGGTTTTTCAGCGGCAGCCGCCACCAGCTCAGCTCATGCGTGCCCCACGCATTGTTCACCGCGCGGACCAGCGAATGGAAGAAACGCAGCGAGCACCACGTGAGGATTGCAAACGAGATCAGCCCCGAACCGAGCCGCGACTGCATGAAGCTCTGCACCGTCGCGCGCACCGTCTCCGCGCTCCCGAGATCCACGATGTACTGCGAGAGCAGTTCAAAAATCTGCGTCGTCGCCTGCTCCCGGTTCCCGAGGAATCGCGTGCCCGCCGTGATCAGCAGCACGAGCAGCGGCAGCAGCGAAAACAGCGCGTAGTACGCAAACGACGCCGCGTACTGTTCGCCATCCGTCTCCACGTACTTCACCCCCGTCCGCCAGACCGTCGCCCACACGCGCCCCATGCGGCGTCGGTGCGGACTTGGTGATGCGGGAATTTCAGACATCGCTGCGCCGATTCAAAACGAAACCGCGCACCGACGCGAAGCACATTTTAACTCGGAACGCGGAACGCGGAAAAAAGAAGCGGTTCCACGTTTGTCGCCAGCCTTTCCGCGTTCCGCCTTCCGCGCTCCGCCTTCCGCGTTCCGCGTTTCCTAGTTCCCCGGCCCTCGCCCGCGCCCGGTGAATCCGCCGCGGCTTGGCGACTGGATGCGCGCCTTCACCTCGTCGGTCAGCGCACTCTGCGCGATCCATTCCTTCGCCGCCGGCGCGTCCTGCTTCACCCAGGTGCGCACCACGTTTTCCACCGCGCGCTGCTGCCGCTCCTTGTCCGTGATCGTGTTCGCCCATGCGAGCGCGCCCTTCGGATCTTTCTCCGCGACGGTCGTCGCGTAGCTCTCGCGGCTGCGGTCGGCCTCGGCGGTCGCGGGCAGCTTCGCCATGAATGCGCCCGCGGCGGCCGCGTCCTTCTTCGCCCACTCGCCGATCGTCTCGGCGAGTGCGCGCGACTTCGGCTCGCCTTCCGGCAGCGCGAGCGCCCACGAGGCGGCGGACGGCGCGTCCTTCTCGGCAAATTTTCCGGCAAGCTGCGGGATGAGGCCGTCGCGCAACGAGCCCGCGGCCATGCCGTCAATCGCACTGCGCGCGCCGTCCAGCCCGCGCTGGCCCACGAGCTCCCCCGCGATCGTGTCGAGCGTCCGGCTGCGGCGATCAAAAGTCTCCGTCGCCGCCAAGCCGATCGCGCGATCCAAGTCTGTGCGTGCGAGCTGCGAGAGCACCATCGAAAGCGGCGAACTGGACGGCCAGCCTCCGCCAAGGCCGCCCTGCCCGCCCTGCGATTCGTCCTTCTCCTTGCCGGTCGTCTGCGCCCACGCGATCGCTTCGGCGGGATTCGTGCGCGTCCACGTCTGCATCACCGCGCTCATGCCGATCCATTTTTCCTCGCGGCCCTTGCTGTTCACAAAGGCGACCGCACCCTTCGCATCGAGCTGCGTCCATTTTTCCAAAATCATCGAATACTCCGTGAACCGCGCACCGCGTCCGAAGCCGCGGTCGCCACGGAGGCTGAACGCACCGAGCGCGGTCTTCAGATCCTCCGGGTCCCGCACGGCGTCGAGCAGCCGCAGCAAGCCGTTCATGCGCACAATGCCGTCCTGCTGCGCCATGAGATTCTTCACCCACTTGTCGAGCGGCTGGCCGTTCGTCAACCGTTCCACCGTCATCGAGCCGTCGCCCTCACCCATCGCAAACTGCGCGCGCTCTCCCCCCGGCGCGCGCGAAAACTCCGCCGCGCTCCCCGCCGCAGTGCCGCCGGATTTCCCCGCGGCAGGACGCCCCGCCTCATCGCCCGTCGCGACGGGCGCCGGTGCCGTGCCGATCCTCCCGATGCAAAATGCGATGGCTGCGGTGGCGAGCCAGCCGATGCCGACGACGAGAGGAAGACGGGATGATGTGGATTTCATAGGGCGGTGAGTGAAGCGACAGCGGAACAGTGCGCCACACTGCAACCCGCGCCGCCGGGAAAAGTTTCCCTTCAATCGGAGTATCCGCACGGATGACGCCGGGCCGCGAATCTGCCAGACTTCCCGCGTGCCGATCTACGTTTACGAACTTTGCGAAGGGGAATGCAAAATCTGCGGCGGCAGCTTCGAGCTGCGCCAGCCGCTCGACCGCGAGCCGTGCAAGACATGCCCGCTCTGCCGCAAGCCCGTGCGCCGCATCATCACCGGCGTGAACTCCCCGAAACTCACGAAGCCCGTCTCCGTCACCGATGCAAAAAAGGCCGGCTTCACGATCTACAAGCGCACCGGCAAGGGCGAATACGAGCGGCAGTGAAGCGGAGGCCATTCTGATTTGCGCAGGGCTCGGCGCTGCGAACGCCGGCAATTTTCATGAATACGCCACGCAAACACGCGTCTGTGATTTGCGCATCCCAAAACCCGGTGCCATCCTCCGCCCATGAAATCCCCGCTCATTGCACTTTTCGCCGCCGTCCTCCTTTTCTCCGGCTGCGCCACGCAGACGAAGGAGCAGCTCGCCGCCATCCGCTCCGCCGGAGTCTCCCCCGCACTCGTCCGGAAGCTTGAGCGCGGCGGACGCCTCACCCCCGGCGACATCATCGAGCTGAAGCGACGCCATGTGAATGACGCCGTCGCGCTGCGCCAGCTCGACCGCACGGGCGTTAATTACATCGTGGACAAGGACATCGTCCGCCAGCTCCGCAAGGCCGGCGTGAGCGAGGACATCATCACCGCCGCCAAGACCGCGAGCGAAAGGTATGCGGATCAATTCCTCCGGCCGTACGTCTCCGCTTCGTACAACCAATGGTGGAGCCCCTATCCGTCCCCCTTCCCTTTTTACGATCCGTTTTTCTACGGCTACGCGCAGCCCCTGCAGCGCTGCAATCCCTACAGGCCCTACCAGTACTATCCGCAGCACCACCGCCGCGGCGCCATGAGTTTTCTGCCGCCCGGCCCGCATCGTCTCTTCCGCTGAACGGCAGCGGCGGAAATATTTCGCATCCACGCGGACAGGATGCCGCGGTGTGCAGTCGCTGGAATCGCCCTGACATTCCGCGTGCATCGCCTGACGCCACGCGCTCACATGCGCGCTCCCACGCATGAAACTTCTCACCCCGGCACTCGCACTCGTCATGGCAGCCACCGCATTTTCCGCCGAAGAAAAACCCGTGCAGGTTCCCGGCGTCCCGTTCGTCCGCAAGGCCGGGCCGATCTCCGAATACCGCCTCGAATCGAACGGCCTCCGCGTCCTGCTCGTGCCGGAAAAATCCGCGCCGGTCGTCACATTCATGGTGACGTATCACGTCGGCTCGCGGAACGAAGTCACCGGCACCACTGGCGCGACGCACCTGCTCGAGCACCTCATGTTCAAGGGCACGGAAAAATTCGACCGCAGCAAGGGCACGGGCCTCGACCAGGTGCTGGAGCGCGTCGGCGCGGAGACGAACGCCACGACGTGGCTGGATCGCACGAATTACTTCGCGACCGTGCCCGCGAACGCGCTGCCGCTGCTCGTGGAGACAGAGGCCGACCGCATGCGCAACCTCGCGCTGCGGGAAGACGACCGCCGCCCCGAGATGGTCGTCGTGCGAAATGAATTCGAGCGCGGCGAAAACGATCCGCGCGCCGCACTAGACAAGGAACTGTGGAGCGCGGCGTTCCAGGCGCACCCGTACCACCACGACACGATCGGCTGGCGCAGCGACATCGAGAAGGTGCCGATCGCGAAGCTCCGCGAATTCTACGACACCTTTTACTGGCCGGACAATGCGACCGCGACCGTCATCGGCGACTTCGATCCCGCCGCTGCGCTCGCGGAAATCGCGAAGCACTACGGCGCGATCCCGAAGGCCCCGCACGCGATCCCGCAAATCTACACCGAGGAACCCGCGCAGACCGGCCCGCGCCGCGTGATGGTAAAGCGCGGCGGCGAACTCGGCGTCGTGGCCATCGCGCACAAGACGCCAGCCGCGACACACGCGGACTGGCCCGCAGTCCAGGTCTTCAGCGCCATCCTCTCGACGGGCAAGACGTGCCGCTGCTACCGCGCGCTCACGGACAAAAACGTCGCCGTCGAAGTCAGCGGACATCTCGGCTTCACCCACGATCCCTCGCTGCACATCACCACCGCCGACCTCACGCCCGACACGAAGCACGAAGATGCGGAGCGCAGGCTCATCGCGGAAATCGAGCGGATGAAAAAGGGCGGGGTGACCGACGCCGAGGTGCGGATGGCGGTAGCGAAGATGCTCGCCGAGCGCGCGTACGCACGCGACGGATCCTTCGCGCAGGCCGAGCAGCTCAACGAGTGCATCGCCGTCGGCGACTGGACGCTCTACGTGTCGCTGGAGGAAAAGTTCAAGGCCGTCACCGCGGCGGACGTGAAGCGTGTCGCGAACGCGTACTTCATCGAGAAGCATAGCGTGACCGGCTGGTTCATCCCGTCGAGCGAAGGCGGGGAAGCCCCCGAAAAAAAGCAGGCCGACGAGAAACCGAATCTCAAGGAAGTCGTCCCCGCGAAAGCGCCCGACCAAGCACTGCCGCCGCCGGCCGTGACGAACCTTGCGGGCACTGTTGTCCGCGGGAAAGTCGCCGGCATGGACCTGCTCCTCTGCCGCACCGGCGTGAAGGATGTGGTGACGATGCGCGGCAGCATCGCCGCGGGCGAAAACGCCTCCGCGAATCCCGCGCTCGCGCACCTCGTGTCGTCCATGATCGAGCGCGGCACGAAGAAGCACGATCAGTTTGCCATCGCCGACATGCTCGAAAAGGCGGGCGTGACCATCGCGTTCACGGTGAACGCGGACACGCTCGAATTTGAGGCGAAGCTGCTGCGCGGGGACATCCCGCTCGTGGTGTCGCTGCTCGCGGAGCAGCTTCGCACGCCGGCATTCGCAGCGACGGAACTGGCGAAGGCGAAGAAGCAGTTCATCGCCGAGGTGCGGCAGTCGCTCGAAGACACCGACGCACAGGCAGCCATCGCATTTTCACAGGCGATCTGCCCGCCGGGGCATCCGTCGCGCGGTGCGGACATCCCGGAACTGATCGCAGCCACCGGGAAAACAAAGCTCACGGAACTGAGTGCCTTCCATGCGGCGAATTACGGCCCGGAAGGGATGCACCTCGTCGTGGCCGGCGACATCGATCCCCCGGCATTCAAGGAGGAAGTGATGAAGGCGTTCGCGGGCTGGAAGGGCGGCGGCATTCCGAAACCTTCCGCAGCTTACTCAAACACGACCGGGGAAAAGATCGTGGAGCTTCCCGACAAGTCGAGCGTGAGCGTGATCATCGGCCAGCCGAGCGGGCTGCGCGTGAGCGATCCCGACTGGATCCCGGTGAGAATCGGGACGTCCATCCTCGGGGTTGGCTTCACGAGCAGGCTCGTGGGGAATGTGCGCGACCGCGAGGGACTCACCTACGGCATCGGCGCGTCGCTCGCTGGCGATTCATTCCGCGAAGGCAGATGGTGGACGAAGGCGACCTTCGCACCCGCGCTCCTCGAACGGGGGCTGGCGAGCACGCGGCGCGAGATCCAGTCGTGGTGGGAAAAGGGCATCACCGCGGACGAACTGGAATATCGCAAGAGCGCCGCCGCCGGGCGGCTGGCCGTCTCACTGGAGACGACACACGGCCTGGCCGAGCAGCTCCTCCGCTGCGCGGAGAACGGACTCGAACTGACGTGGCTGGATGAGTTCCCCGCCAAGGTCCGCGCGCTCACGCTCGCCGAAGTGAATGCCGCGGTGAAGAAGCACCTCGATCCGGCAAAGATGATCACCGTGAAGGCGGGCACGCTGAAGTAGCGCGCAAATCAGAACGGCATCCGGCCGAGATCGAACGCGCGGTCCACAAACCACGCGAGGCCGAGCAGTGCGACGGTGATGCTGATCGCGATCTTCGCACGCGGGCCGTGCTCCCATTTTGCGAGCGCGAGCGACAGCGGGAGCAGCACGAGCACGACGGCGATCTGGCCGGCCTCGATCCCGAGGTTCAGCATGAAGAGACACTTCGCCTTCGCCTGCGGCGGCAGCTCCTGCGGGTTGATCGCATTCGCAAAACCGAATCCGTGGATGAGGCCGAAGAAAAATGTGAGCACCCAGCGATGCGCGTATCCCTTCCGCCAGATGTTTTCCAAGGCGACGTAGATGATCGTGACTGCGATGGAGCACTCGATGAATTGCCTGTCCACCTTCACGATCGAAAACACCGCGAGGATGAGCGTGATACTGTGCGCGATGGTGAAAGAAGTGACGATGGCGATAATCGGACGCAGCCTGCTGACGACGAGCAGCGCGAGCAGGAAGCACATGTGATCGAAGCCCGAGAGGATGTGCCCGATGCCCATTTTGAAATAGCGCCAGCCGGGCGAGTCGTCGGCGTTGCTGCGGTGCGCCGCCGTCCGTGCCTTTGCCTCGGGCTCCGTTTTTTTTAAGGACGGCGCGGGAATTTTCGCCTCAGAAGCCCGCAGCGATGCGAAGGCGAGATCGAAAAGATAATCCGGCTCCGCGATATTGAATAAGACCTCGGTGCTCTGGCCGCGATATTCGAAGACGCCGAGCACGCTATGCCGCTCGCCGAAAGCGCGGAACGTGTCGAACAGCAGCGCGACGCTCTTCAGCGGCGATGCGAGCGGCTTGTCGAAGCCGAAGGACACGAGCGCCTCGTTCGTGTGCCACGCGGCGGCGGGAATCGGATCGGGCGCGTCGAGCGGCCAGAAGGGATCCTTCGCCTCGCCGAGATCGGATGCGGCTTCGTTGATTTCGATTTTGACGCGCTCGCGAAAGAATTTCTGGATCGCCGGTGTCGCCCGTCGCAGTTCCTCGCGGCTCAGGCCCTCGTCGCGGTTCGCATCGAGATCCGGGACGATTCGCCGGAGCGTGAAGATGTCGGACGTGAGCCGGACTTCGAGGTGATCAGCAAAGATGCGGATGCGCGCATAGCTCGTGTCCACATTGTGCGCGGACACGTTTGCGGCGAGCGTCCACAGCATGAGCAGCAGGGCAAAGATGGCCCTCGGAATTCGACAAACGTCCATCAGTGCAGGATGCAAGCAGAGCGAAGCGGGAGGCAATGCCGGACAGGCTTCGGGCCTTTCCCGACCGCGGTGAAGGTTTAGAAAACGGCGCGACACCATTCCAAGACTTTCGCAGCAGGATTGGCACTCGCATTGCTCTCGCATTGGCCATGCTCTCCTTTGCCTACCAAGCCCGCGACTCTTCCGGAAAGACCCTGAATGGCGTCCAAGAAGGACTGAACGAAGACAATGCCGTGAATGCGCTGATGGCGCGCGGCCTCCTCGTGCTCTCCATCCAGCAAAAAGGCGCAAGCAAGATCGCCCGCGCCAAGTCGAAGGTGCCCGATGCGGATCTCGTGATGTTCACCCGCATGCTCGCGACGATGGTGGACGCGGGCCTGCCGCTCGTGGGCGCGCTCACCGCACTTTTCGAACAGGCATGCCCGAAGAAGCAGGCCGGCCTCCGCCGCATCATCGGCGAGGTCACGGCCTACGTGCAGGAGGGCTCGACGTTCACCGACGCGATCGGCAAGCACCCGAAGGTTTTCTCACGCCTCTACATCTCGATGGTGAAGGCTGGCGAATCCGGCGGCATGCTCTCCGAGGTGCTGGACCGGCTCGCGGGATTCCTCGAGGCGTCGGCGCGGCTGACGAAGAAGGTCAAGTCCGCAATGACCTATCCGGTGATCGTGATCTGCATCGCGATGGCCATCACCATTTTCCTCATCGTGAAAGTCGTGCCGGTCTTCGGCAGCATCTTCGCCGACTTCGGCGCGAAGCTCCCCGCACCGACGCAGTTCCTGATCGATCTGTCGGCGTTCATGCGGAACTACTGGTATTATCTGATCGGCGGCGTGGTCGGCATCATCTACGGCATCCGCGCGTGGATGAAGACCGAGAAGGGCGCGGACACATGGGATCGCTGGAAGCTGAAGCTGCCCGTGTTCGGCCCGCTCATTCACAAGATTTGCATGAGCCGCTTTGCGCGCACCTTTGCGCAGCTCATCCGCTCCGGCGTGCCGATTCTCGAAGTGATGCAGATCGTCGGCGACACCTCGGGCAACAGCGTCGTGACGAAGGCAATCAAGGCCGTCTCACTCGACGTTGAGAAAGGCGATCACCTCACGGCATCGCTGAACCGCCAGGCCATCTTCCCGCCGATGATGCTCCGCATGGTCGCCGCAGGCGAGAGCACGGGCAAGATCGACACGATGCTCGAAAAGATTGCGGACTTTTGGGACGAGGAAATCGAGGCGCTGCTCTCGGCGCTGACTTCGCTCATCGAGCCGCTCCTCATCGTGGTCCTCGGCGTGATCGTCGGCGGCATCGTCATCGCGATGTTCCTCCCGATCTTCAAGCTGAGCGACATCGTGTCAGCGAACAAGTAGTCCGCCCGTCACCAGCAACGCTCCATAGGCGAGCCCGGCGAAAGCCGCGGCTCGCCAGCGTTTTTCAGAGGCGCTCACCCATGATATCTGATTGCGCAGAGTGTAGGGCATGCCGATCCAGAACATGCCGAGAATGATCCACGCATAGGTGAGCACGACGAGCGCGAGGCGGATTTTTTCCGGGCGCAAAAAGGCCGACTCCAGCAGCGGCTCGGCGACGAGCAGCGCGCACGCGCCGAGCGCGCGCACGGCGAGGAACTCCGGAATGAAGTAGATTGCCAGCGCTGCGGCGATCGGCGTGGCGATCAGCACCGTGTTCCGCCACGGATCGAAATCGCCGAGATCCATCACCCGCACGAGGAAGAAAAACCACCCGCCTGCGGCGAGCGAGAGCACCACGCCCGCCTCGCGGTTCCGCGGAAATTTGCGCAGCCAGTCCTGCACCGCACGCGCCTTAACCAGCGCGAGAACGTGCGCGATGATGAGCAGCACGCCGGCTCCGAACATCGTGTTCTTGAGCGTGAGCCAGGAAAAATCGTGGTAAATCATGCGCGGGATTTCCTGCGGCTAGGCCGCGCGGGATTTTCCGAGCGTCGCGACGAGCGACTCGAAGACCACTCGCCCGTCCGTGCTCAGCAGCGCGACGTCGCACGCGCGCTCGGGATGCGGCATGAGGCCGAAGACATTGCGCCGCGCATTGCAGATGCCCGCGATGGATTCCGCAGCGCCGTTTGGATTTGCCTCCGGCGTCACACGGCCCTGCGCGTCGCAGTAGCGCGCGAGCACGCGGCCCTCGGCGTTCAGCGTGCGCAGCGTCTCGGCGTCGGCGGTGTAGTTCCCCTCACCGTGCGCGATCGGCACGCGGAGCACGGCTCCGACTTTTGATGCGGAGAGAAAAGAGTTCGTGGTGTTTTCCACGCGCAGGTTCACATGCTCGCAGATGAAGTGCATGTCCCGGTTCCGGATGAGCGCACCGGGCAGCAGCCCGCTCTCGCAGAGGATCTGGAAGCCGTTGCAGATGCCGAGCACGAGCACGCCTTTCGCGGCCTGCTCGATGATCGATTTCATCACCGGCGAAAACCGCGCGATGGCCCCGCAGCGCAGGTAATCGCCGTAGCTGAAGCCGCCCGGCAGCACGATCAGATCGTAGCCCGCGGCACTGGCCTCCTTGTGCCAGACAAAGTCGGTGTCGAAGCCGAATTCGCGCAGGACATGGTGGCAGTCCTGATCGCAGTTCGAGCCGGGAAAGCGGATGACGGCGGCGCGCATGTGCTATTCCTCCAGCACGAGCCGGTAGTCCTCGACGACGGGGTTGCTGAGAAGGTCGAGGCAGATTGCGTGGAGCTTCGCCTCGTCGGCACCGTCCACCTCGACTTCGATCATCTTGCCGATGCGCACGCTTTTCACGCCGGGCAGTCCATGGTGGCGCATCGCGTCCCGCACGGCCACGCCCTGCGGGTCGAGAATGCTGGTTTTCGGCATCACGATCACTTTTGCTTTCATAAGAGGCGCGGCTTTTAGGGTGCCGTGCAGCGCGTGTCGAGAACTCCGCGAGGGCGCATTTCATCACAAGGGTCATTGCCGTGTGATGCCCGAATGTGAACCGCGAATGGACCCGAAGGAACACGAATGAAGCGGGCATCCGTCCTCCGATCAAAATGTGTGCGGAAAATCGGATCAAACGCAGAGGCGCAGAGGCGGATGGAGAGGCCCGCAGAGGAAGACGTGAAAACCGTTCCTCTGCGCAGCTCTCATTTTTTCTCAGCGCCTCTGCGTTAAAAATGAAGCTTCAGCACACACTTTCACCACTCAGATTTCCGAAATCCTATTCATGTCTTTTCGTGTCCATTCGTGGTTTCCATCAAAAAAAATCGCGCAGGTGATCGCACCGCCGCTGCGAATCCCGGCTCGACACAATTCTGCACGCGCGTCTAACGTCCGCGCATGTTTCGAAGCGTCTGCCTGTCCGCCCTGCTTGGGCTCGCGGCGTGTGTTTCCACGGCGGCGGACGGACCGCAACCGCTCACGGAGGAGCAGATCCGCGGCGCGGAATTCCTCGGCGGCGTCTCCATCCCGGCACCCGGTGAACTTTTCGCGGCCCTCGGAAAAATCGGCAAACCGGACTGGGCCGCATTTTTCCGCAAGCAGCCGCCGATACCGCACACGAGCCGCCCGCTCATCGCGCTGAATCTCGGCACGCGCATCGCCGACGGCTACCTCGCCGCAGAGGCGCAGGACCGGCAGCAGGTGAAAAACATCTCGATGGAGATCAAGCTCCTCGCGAAGAGCCTCGGGCTGGAGCAGGAATTCACCGCACGCAGCAACAGCATCGCGGACTTCGCCGACAACCGCCGATGGGACGCGCTCGACGAGGAACTCGAGGCCGTGCAGGCCGAACTCGCCGCCGCGATGACCGCGCGGAGCGACACCGATCTCGTCACGCTCATGTCGCTCGGCTGCTGGCTGCGCTCCGTGGATGTCGCAGCCGCACAGGTCGCGGCAGAATACACTCCTCAGGGCGCGAAAATTTTACGCCTGCCCGCGGTCGCGGATTTCTTCGCCTCACGGCTCGACGCGCTGCCCGCGAAAATCAAAACGCTCCCCACCATCGCGGAAATCCAGCGCCGCCTGCCCGCGCTCGGCGCGTCGCTCTCGCTGCCTGCCGGGACTCCCGCATCCGGCGAGGCCGTGGCCGGGATGCACGATCTCGCCGCCGGCATGATCCGCCTCATCAACGCCCCGGAAAAATGATCCGCACCCCGCTCATCGCTTCGTTTCTCACCCTGGCGACTGTGCTCGACGCCAGCCCCGCGAGCGGCGACGCCGCCGTGACCTGCCGCCGCGCCGCGCTCGAACTCGCCGGCGCGTGGGCAAACGACGGCTTCCGCCTCCGCGAGCACGTGTGGACCGGCACGCTGCCCGCCGGCAAGCCCGCCCTCGCCCGCGTGAACCTCCTCGCCGGAAACCGCTACTGGTTCACCGCCGCGACGAACGCCGCCTCGACCACGCTCGCCGTGGAAATTTTCACCGACCGCGGGATGCCCGTCGCCGCTGAGACGCATCGCAACGGCCCGCTCGCCGCCGCCGGATTCGCGCCGGCCGAGAGCGGCATTTACATTCTCGCCGTCAGCGAATCCAGCGGCACGCCGGTGCCCTTCTGCCTCGTCCATTCCTACAAATAACCCATGCCACCCAAGACTCCCCCGCCCTCCTCCGCCGCCACCCGCGCCGCACGCGACCGCGTCGTGCAGTTCAGCATTTTTCTCCGCAACAAAGTCGGGGCCTTCCTCGATGTCGTGCGGCTCCTGCAGGAGCACCAGGTGAACGTGCTCGGCACCACGATCGAGCCGAGCGCGGACACCGCGATCGTGCGCGTCATCGTGAGCGATCCCGATGCCGTCGAGGGAATCTTCCACCTTCACTCGATCCCCTACTCCACCTGGCACCTCATCGTCGTCGAACTGAAGGAGGCCGCACACTTCGGCGAAGTGCTCACCGCGCTCCTCGCCGCGGAGGTGAACATCTACGGCGCCTACGCGCTGCTCACGCGCCCGAACGACAACGCCGCGCTCGCGCTGCACGTCGAGGACAACGAATGCGCGGTCTCCGTGCTGAACGGCAGCGGCTTCACCATCCTGAGCCAGGACGATCTCTCGCGCTGAGGCAGGCCGGGGCATTTTCGATGAATGGATAGCCGGACCAGTGAAAGCGCAGGCTGATCTTCCACTCCTCCGGGCAAAGAGTGCCCGCGCTTTCACAAGCCCGGCTACATCTCGTCTGCAAGCTCATTCACCGCACGCGCGCTCTCTACATAGAAAAGTTCGCACGCGCCGTTGCCGGAGTCGCTGCGCGTGAGTGAGGAATGCCACGAGCGTCCATCGGGGCCCTCGGCGTTCACGAGGTAGCCGTGCATCGTCACGATCTGCCCCCGCGCGCAGGTTGCCGATCACTTTCCGCACGTCGGAATTTGCCGCGATGACGTGATTGTTCGCAGATGACACCCGGATCTCGTCCTGCGGGATCGGCGGCTCATTTTCCCACTCGTAAAAATAGAACCGGTTGCCCATCGAAATCCCAAGCCGGTCCACTACCGACTGGTCGCTCATCCTCCCCCACCCCACCGCGACATCCACGGGCACAAGTTCCGACTGCTGGCCGCCGTAGTAGCGCTTCCTGCCGAGCACCACGCCGCGCAGGTGATACTCGGCCATCGCCGTCAATTGCCACTTGTCCACCTTCACGAGCGGCCGCGGTGCCATTTCCTTCTGCACCGGATTCTTCGAAACGAGCACGCCGGGCGCATGATGCACAGGACGGCTCGACACAAACCACCACACGCCGAATGCGAGCAGCGCGAGCGGGATGATTTTTGGCAATAGACGGATGAACATCCGGTGATGGAAAGCACGCGCGGTGCCGAGAGTTGGATTGGGAATGACGACCGGAGAAAAACTTTCGTCCTTCGTCACCCGTCATCCGCACGTCACGAAGTTCACCGCCAAGCTCTCCATGCACCACGGATTGCGCAGTGAGCGGCGGATGCCGCCACAGCACAAACTACCACCTCGACCTCGCATGAAACTCCTCCTCGCAGTCGCGCTCTCCCTCGTCACCACCACCCCGATTTTTGCAGAAGAAAAACCCGCGACAAAACCCGCAGAACCACCACAACCACGCGCAGCGGAAGGCGTGGAACTGAAGGCAAACCTGCCCTAAGCCGGGAATGACAATCCGCGGCAAATGGTGGATCTCTACCTGCCGAAAAATCGCACAACCGACAAGCCGCTGCCGGTCGTGGTGTCCATCCACGGCGGCGGATGGAGCGGCGGCAGCCGCGCAGGCGGCGGAATGGCCGCAGGCTACGCGGTGTCGGGAAACTACGCCGGCGTGAGCGTGGGCCACCGTCTTTCCGCCGAGGTGAAATGGCCCGCACAAATCCACGACTGCAAAGCGGCGATCCGATGGATTCGCGAACACGCAAAGAATTACAACCTCGACCCGGATCGCATCGGCGTGACGGGCACCTCCGCAGGCGGACATCTCGTGTCCCTGCTCGGGCTCACCGAAAGCGTGAAGGATCTCGACGGCAGCATCGGCGAACTCACCAGCCTCCGCTCGAAGGTGACGTGCGTGGCGAACTACTGCGGCCCGACCGACATGGCCGCACCGCTGATGCAAGGCGACGCGGCACTGAAGGACGCTCCCGCAGTGGCCGGACTGCTCGGCGGGAGCCTTCCGGACAAGGCGGCGGAGGCAAAGGCGGCCTCGTCGCTCACGTATGTCCACGCAAGCGCACCGCCCTTCCTCACCGCGCATGGGACGAAGGACATGCGCGTAAATTTCACCAACGCGACGAAGCTCCACGAGGCGCTCACGAAGGCAGGAAATTTCTCAATCCTCCTCGCGATGACGGACGCCGGCCACGGCTTCGGCAGCCCGGAACTGAACAAGCGCGTGCAGCAATTTTTCGACATGCACCTGCACGGAATCAAATCAGAGATTTCCTCCGAGCCGATCCCCCTCCCCGCTCCCGCGCCAGCGAAAAAATAGGCACCGCCTACGCCACTGCCTATCTTGGTAACTATTTCTAAATAACTAGCAGCCCTCAAGCTTCAAATCGAATTTGAAGGAGCAATGCCCGATCAAAACTGAAACTGAAGTTGGCTTGGGGATTCTCCTGGCTGCATTCGCTTTAAGACAATCCGCAATTTCTTTGCCATATATGATACAGCGACGATGCACGCAGCCGGACCGGTCGTCGCCATGTGGCCGCTTCCAAGCTGACATCCGTAGCTTTCCTCGCAGATACCGAGGCCTCAGTGCGGTCAGCAACCTGATAGCTTGAAAAATGCAATCTGCCGTCACCGCTTGCCGGCACGCAACAGTCACCGAAGACGCGGGACTGCACCGCATACGAATGATTTGAAATATTCCCGCCATATTCATCCGGCATTCGCATCACGTCCCGGCGAAACGTAACAAGCCGTCTCTTGCTCATTTTTTCCACCGAAGACACTGCTAGTCGCACACCAACTGACGACCATGCAAACGACCGAATGCCCGCGTTGCAGGCACACTTTCCTCAGCTACTCACCCGCCTGTCCTGAGTGCGGACTGCGGCGTCCGCGCGACATGAGTCCGCTATGGGGGCCGTGTTTGGCATTGATTGTCTCCGGGCTCGCTTTGACTCTCACTGTCTGGTTCGCATGGCGCCTTGAGCACCCAGACGATGTGCGGCCTGCGCTTCAAAGGGCGAACAAGACGGCTCCCCGTGCCGCAGTGCCAGCCTCCGCACCGAAGATGGCGCAGACTGCTGCCAAGCAACATTAGCCGCCGCTGGTCGGCAAATTTGCACGTGGGGCCGGGGCGGCGGGTGCCTACCGCCCGTTCATCCGCTTGCCGACTTCCTCGAATTCTTCGCACGACGCCATCGGCGGCAGCGGGATGATGCGCGAGGGCGTGTGCATCCCCGTGAGCAGTTCCATGCGACCGCAGTGGTGCTCGACGAGCGCGGAGCAGCTCTCCACCCAGTCGCCGCAATTATAGTAATTCACGCCTCCGATAAGGCGGACGATGGGCGCGTGGATGTGGCCGCAGACGACGCCATGGACGTTGTCCTTTTCCCCAAAGCGCACGATGGCCTCCTCGAATTTCCCCACATAGTTGACGGCGCTCTTTACCTTCTGTTTCGCATACGCGCTGAGCGACCAGTAGCCGAGGCCGAACATGCGTCGGAGGAAATTCAGCGGGCGGTTCAGCCAAAGGAGGAACTGGTAGCCGACATCGCCGAGGATTGCGAGCCAGCGCGCATTTTGCACCACGGTGTCGAGCTCATGGCCGTGGATGACCAGCAGGCGCGTGGCGTCGGCTGTGGTGTGGATGGCGCGTTCCTGCACGATGATGCCGCCGTATTCGCCGTGGTAGTTGGCCAGGAATTCATCGTGATTGCCGGGAATGTAGATGATGCGCGTGCCCTTGCGCCCGGCGCGGAGGAGCTTCTGGATGACATCATTGTGAGCCTGCGGCCAATAGATGCCGCGCTTGAGGGACCAGACATCTATGAGGTCGCCGACGACATAGAGGGTCTCAAACTCATTGTCCTTGAGGAAGGCGAGCAGAGCATCGGCCTGGGCGCCGCGGGTGCCAAGGTGAACATCGGAAATCCAGCCGGTGCGATAGTGTTGCATGGGAGATTGGACGGAACTTATTCACACTTGTTCACAACAGACAAAGGGTAACTGTGCTGAACACGCAGGTTTAACCAGTCCTCCGCAATTCCGGCACATGACTGTCACATCGGGCGCAGTTAAACGCCCAAACTGGATGCGCCTTGATGTTCTTTGGAACCGAATTCGGGGCGTGCATTGTCACCGCAATGTCAACGTTGAGTCGCACGTCCGTAACAATGCGCGTGTAGCAGTGTGACGTGAATTGCAACCAGTCATCCATCATTCAACCGCCGCCGCCACGAATGCGTCGCTTTCGTCGCATCGTGGTGCAATGCGGACCGGGCCGCAGAGCGGATGGCGCACACTCCTTCGCGCAATGAGTGGCGACAAGGCGGAATCCATCATCCTCGTCGCGGTGCATGAAGAAGGGATCGCGGCGCTGATCCATTCGAACCTTGTGAATACCGGATTCCAAGTCGTCCACGCGGGCGATGCGATCGGGGTGCTGGCGAAATCGCGGGAGCTGAAGCCGGCGCTAATCGTCCTCGACATGATGCTCCCCGGCATCCCGGGGAAAGAGGTGCTGCGGACGCTGAAGTCCACATCGGGAACGAGCGGCATTCCGGTGATCGTGGTTTCCGAGCGCTCGGAGGAGATTGATCGCATCATTGCCCTGGAACTCGGGGCGGATGATTACGTGGTGAAACCCTTCAGCCCACGGGAACTTGCCTTGCGTGTGCGCGCCATTCTCTCGCGGCGCTCGATGCAGCAGCCGAAGCCTACGCGGATGAGCATCGGCAGACTGAAGCTCGATTTGGAAAACAGAGCCGTCTCTGTGAATGGGAAGCCTGTGGAGCTGAGCGCGCTGGATTTCCGGCTGATGACGGTGCTCATGACTGCGCTAGGCCGGGTCGTCTCCCGCGACCAACTGATCGAGTCAGCGTGGGGCTCTGAGAGCGAAATTTCAACGCGCACGGTGGATACGCAGTTGCGCCGACTGCGCGCAAAGTTGGGCTCGGCGGCGGAGCAAATCGAAACGGTGCGCGGCTTTGGATACCGGCTGGCTGAGTAGCCGCGGCAGTGCAAACGGACATGAAAGGCGACAATCCACCATCATCCACGCGACCTGACTCGGCATCGTCACGGATGTGTCGCAATTTGGCCGTATGGCTATTTGGAGACACGGACGCGGCGGGTTTTTCCTCGGAGAATGTGTTCGATGCCGGGGGTGTCACACATTCGACACTCAAAGGTCACAATGCGTTGCTTGCCGGTTTTCAGCAACAGGTGCGATACGGCGCACAGATTTTTCGAACAATGAAACCTTCACGCACTCCCCGCATTTTTCCGCCACTGCGGATGTGCGCGATCGCGGTGATCTGCGGCGGCACGGCGTGCGGTGCAGAATTGCCCGTGACGCCACCGGCGGAGGCGCAGCAGAAGATTTTCATCCGCGAGATTCGCGTGGCCGGGACGCAAACACTGCCGCGCCTCGAAGTTGAGGAGGCGGTGTATCCGTTCCTCGGGCCGGGGCGCACGTTCACCGATGTCGAAGGGGCGCGCGCGGCGCTGGAGAAGGCGTATCACGAGAAGGGCTACAAGGCGACGCAGGTGGTGATTCCCGAGCAGACCGGCGCGGGCGGGCTGGTGCTCTTGCAGGCGTTCGAGGGGAAAGTGGGATCGCTGCGTGTGAAGGGCGCGAAGTATTTCCTGCCGAGCCGCATCCGGCAGGCAGCGCGTTCGTTGGCCGAGGGCAAGGTGATCAATTTCAACGACGTGACGCGCGATATCGTCGCGCTGAACAAGTCCGCGGATCGCACCGTGGATCCGAAGCTCACGCCATCGGGCGAGCCGGGCGTATTCGATGTGGAGCTGAACGTGAAGGACACGCTGCCCCTGCATGGCCGCGTGGAGCTGAACAACCGCCGCGCCCCGAACACGACCGCCTTGCGCGTGAACGCCTCGCTGAGCTACGCGAACCTCTGGCAGCTCGGTCACACCATCGGCGGCTCAATGCAGATCTCACCCGAGAACCAGAGCGAGGTGAAGGTCTTCTCCGGATTCTACATCTGGCGCTTCGCCGATCCCGACTGGCTGAGCGTACTCGTGAGCTACACAAAGCAGGACAGCAACGTCTCCTCGCTCGGTAGCTCGACGGTGCTCGGAAAAGGCGAAATCCTTGGCGTGCGCGCCATCGCCACGCTGCCGGGCGCGGACAATTTCTTCCACTCACTGAGCGCGGGATTTGACTACAAGCACTTCCGCCAAACGCTGAACACGGGCACTGCG
>BJFP01000006.1 GCA_014189875.1 Verrucomicrobiota bacterium
TCATCCGGCGTGTCGCTGGATGATGTGCCCTTGTAGCGTTTCGGGTTATCCTTTGTCCCGAGAATCTGGTCTTTGCCAAGCGAAAAGGAGATGGCTCCCATCCGGATGATGTCGAAGTCGCTGTAGTATTTCTGCACGTCCGTCGCGGGGATCTCGTCGGCACCGGTGGCGTCGAGCACGACGCAATATTGTGTGCCCCACGGATCCATGAGCGCCCCTGTCGGCGCAAATGCGGGGTAGCCTGTGCCATCCACGAAGCCGCTCCGGGGATTCTTCAGATCCTTTGCCACGGGGTGCTCGAAATATTTCGATCCGCGCTTGTTCAGCACGCTGCTGGCGTTCAGCCCGGAGGGGATGGCGCGGAGGATGTTGAAAAGTTCCGAGTTGTCGAGGTCGTAGTTTCCTTGCTCGCCTGTCACGCCGGTGTTCTTGGTCTTCGGCCCGAATGTATAGACGGTCGCCCCGGACGTGGACGAGACCGGCGGGAATTTCCCGTAGTCATTTGCGTAGTTCTTGCAGGCGGCGACGATGGCCCGCGCGTCGTTGGCGGCTTCGAGGCGGCGCGCCTGGTTCTTCGCCGAGATGATCACGGGGAAGAGGAGCTTCATGAGGATCGCGATGATCGCGATCACGGCGAGCAGTTCGATGAGGGTGAATGCCGCATTTTTCGGCTTTCGGAGTGACGTGCGTGCGTTCATGGCGGTGGCGGGACGCGGAAACCTACCGCCGCTCCGGCGGGTGACAACAAAAAATCCTTTCGTGCAACGGATTGTCATGCGGAGGAAAAATCCGCTTGCGTGGGCGGGGCTGCACGATAGCTTCGCGCCCCTTTTTCCAAACACACCCAACCTTTTCACCATGTCCCAACATCGCAGTCTCAAAGGTGCCGCAACCATCGCGGCAAAGCGTAATGTCCTTAAGCGTTTCGAGCGCGTGGAGGTGCTAAAAAAGCGCGGCCAGTGGAAAGAGGGCGACAAGGTGATCGCGCTCCGCAAGACGAAGCCGGACGCGTAAAGCGTAATGCGGACGCATAAGGCGTAACGCGGACAACCCTGTCCGCGCGTCGGTTCTGCGGGCAGGATTGCCCGTGTTACGGCGCACGCCGTGCCCATCGGAGTTTTGCCGGTGCGGAGCGTGGATTCGAATTCTGCTCGGCTGCCGTCGAGCGGATGACTCCGTCGCTCACGGTGGCGTAGATTCCTGCGCGCAATCCCGCGTCGAATGATTTTTTCACGCGGCGATCTTCGCCGGAGTGAAAGGTGAGGATCGCGATGCGTGCGCCGGGCTTCGTACAGGCCGGAAGCTGGCGCAGCAGCGTGTCGAGCGCGGAAAATTCGTCGTTCACGGCGATACGCAGCGCCTGAAAGACGCGGCGGACGGAGAGCGTGGCAGCGTCGCCTTTCACAGCGGGCAGCGCGGCGCGGATTGCATTCGCGAGCGCGGTCGTGCGTGCGAAATTTTTTCCGGCGAGTGCCGCTGCGAGTGCCGCGGCGTGCGGTTCGTCGGCATTTTCATCGAGCAATGCGGCGAGGGCGGTGATGCCGATTTTTTCCAACAATGCGGAGGCGGGCTGGCCGCGCTGCGGATTCATCCGCATGTCGAGCGGGCCGTCGAGTTTCACGGAGAAGCCGCGCGCGGGATCATCGATCTGCATCGAGGAGACGCCGAGATCCGCTAGCACGATGTCCGCACCCGCGAGGCCGTGCGCCGCGAGCGCCTGCGCGATGCCGGCGAAGTTGCTGCGCTTCGCGATGAATGCCTCCGCGCCGAAGCCGAGCGCGCGCAGGCGTGCCTCGGTCTTTGGGAGTTCGACCGGGTCGGCGTCGAGGCCGAGCAGCACGCCGCCGGGCTGGATGCGCGCGAGGATTTCCTGTGAATGCCCGCCGTGGCCGAGCGTGCAATCCACCGCGATGTCGCCGGGCTTCGGCGCGAGCGCATCGAGGATTTCCGCGACCATGATCGGGCGGTGCGTGCCTGCGGGCGTCTTGCCGGATGCGATCACTTTTGCGACCGTGTCGGCGTAGCGCTGCGGATCGCGCTCCTTGTATTTGTCTTCGAAGCGGCGCGGATTTTTTCCGGCATAGCGCTTCCGCCGCTGGTGCGGAATGGCTGGCGTGGCGGACGGATTTTCCTCGGGCATCATCGTGGGCAGCGAGCGTAGGGCAGGGGACGCGCGATGCAAATTGCGAGTGTGACTCCGGCACGCACTTTTGCTGTGCGGTGAAAGTGCGCGCGGCACTTCCGGTCGCGTGAAAAGATCGCCGCCAAGATCCTCGCGCGCGGAAAAATCGCGCTGCCCGCGGGAGCAACGTGGTCGGCAGGGATGCGCGGCGCTCCGCTGCCTACGAGACCGACATCTGCGTCGCCATGACGAGCACCGCAATCGCGGCGAGCGTGGCGAGGATGCCGACGGCCATGATCGCAATCCCGACCGTGTCCTGCTTCGCCACACGCTTCTGGAACGGCGACGCGTTCATGAAGTTCGATGGCTTGATGCTCTTCGCCCCCGGCGCGATCGAACGGTCCACATCTGCCGGCAATTCCTGCGCGCCCTCCGCGGCATTTTCCGGATCGAAAATCGCATCCACATGCCCAAAGCGCACGCGGTCGCCGGGCTTGAGTGCGTGGTCGGTCTCCGGCGCGAGTTCGGTGCCGTTCACCGCCGTGCCATTCGTCGAGCCGAGATCCTTCAGGATGAACTCGCCGTCCACCGGCGCGATCTGCGCGTGGTGGCTCGACAGGCTCACGTCATCAATCGGGAACACATTGTCCGGCGCACGGCCGATGGTGAGGGTTTCCTCGGTCAGTTCATGATCGATCTGTGAACCATCGTGGCGGACGATCTGGAGTTTCGGCATGGCCGGGACATAGCGCGGGTGCGCGGAGGTGGAAAGGGCAAATCGCGGCTGTATCCGCGAGTGCCGGTGACTATTTCACCACCCGAACGCGGTGCGCTTCGCTGTCGCCGATGAAGACGCTGCCGTCCTTGTCCACGAAGACTCCGTGCAGGCGGGCCATCTTGCATTTCAGCGGGTCGCCCACGCCGTTCGCGGCGTCCCGCTGCGGGCCGTCGCCATTTGCGCCGGTGTCGGCGATGAGTTCGAGAGCGCCCATTTTCATTTCAATCGTGCGGACGCTGTGGCTCTCGGTGTCGGCGACATAGACGTTGCCGTTCGGCGCGACGGAGATGCCTTTCGGGCCGGAGAGCGTGGCGTCCTTCGCGGGGCCGCCGTCGCCCGCGGAGCCCGCGGTCCCGGTGCTGGCGACGGTGCGGATTTCCGCTGCGGTGAGTGCGGAGGCGAGGAGGAGCAGGGAGAGGAGGATGCGCATGGCGCGGAGGAAAGGGGGACACCTTGCGTGGCCAAGCATGGAATGAAACGCAGAGGCGCAGAGACGCGGAGAATGGAAAACAAGACGATCTCTCGCATAAATGGCGTGGAGCGAAGCGGAGTCGCATTGCAGAGCGCCATTCTTCTTACGCGTCTCCGCGTCTCTGCGTTTCATCCTCTTCCTCCTCCGCAGAATTTCACCGTAAAAAACTTGTCTTTTCCTCAACGCTCGCGGTTCATCCGCGCCTCAAATTTTTATGGCCAAAAAAAGCATTCGCGACATTGAAGTGACCGGGAAGCGCTGCCTCGTGCGCGTGGATTTCAATGTGCCGCTCGACGAGAAGGACGGGCACATGGTGATCACGGACGACACGCGCATCCGGGAGACGCTGCCGACGATCCAATACCTCATTGGCAAAGGTGCGAAGGTGATTCTCTGCTCGCACCTCGGACGGCCGAAGGGCAAGCGCAGTGAGAAGGAGTCGCTGCGGCCGATCGCGGATCACCTGCACACGCTCATCGGGCACCCGGTCGCATTCAGCCACGACACGATTGGCGAAGTGCCCGCGAAGATCATCGCGCACATGAAGAATGGCGACGTGGCGCTGCTGGAGAATGTGCGTTTTGAAGCCGGTGAGGAGAAGAACGATCCGGTGCTCGCAAAGGCGATGGCGGCCCTCGCGGAGATTTTTGTGAACGACGCGTTTGGCTCGGCGCACCGCGCGCACACTTCGACGGCGGGCGTCGCGGCATTGCTCCCGGCGGTGAGCGGGCTGCTGATGGAAAAGGAGCTGACTTATCTCCACGACGAACTTGAAAATCCCGAGCGTCCGTTCGTGGTGATCCTCGGCGGCGCGAAGGTGAACGACAAGATCGAGGTCATCAATCGCCTGCTGGAAAAGGCCGACACGATCATCATCGGCGGTGGCATGGCCTACACGTTCCGCAAGCTCACGCAGGGCATCACGCTCGGCAAAAGCCTCTACAAACCCGAGTGGGAACCCATCGCGCAGGCTGCGATCGAAAAGGCGAAGGCGCGCGGAGTGAAGCTGCTCATCCCCGTGGACGCGATGGTCACGGATGCATTCGACTTTGATGCGAAGAAGCTCGGCAACATCAAGCTCGCGCCCGCGGGTGTGGGCATCGAGCCTGAGTGGGAAGGCGTGGACATCGGACCCGCGAGCGTGAGACTTTTCGCCGACGAAATCGCGAAGGCGAAGACGGTGATTTGGAACGGGCCGATGGGCGTCTTTGAAATTCCGGAAGCCGCGAAGGGAACCTTTGCCATCGCCGAGGCCATCGCGGCGAACCGCACTGCGAAGACGATCATCGGCGGCGGCGATAGCGTGAAGGCCGTGAAGAAGGCCGGCGTCGCGGACAAGGTCACATTCATCAGCACCGGCGGCGGTGCGAGCCTCGAACTCCTCGAAGGCAAGACGCTCCCAGGCGTCGCCGCGCTCAACGACAAATAGACAGTCCACTTTTCAAAATCCCATGCGCAAAAAAATCATCGCAGCCAACTGGAAGATGAACATGACCGTCGGCGAGACGGAAGGGTTCTTCAAACCGTTCCTCATCGAAATCGGCTCGGAAAAACGGGCGGACGTCGTGATCGTCCCGCCGTTCACCGCGCTCGCGAAGGCGGGCGAGATATTGCGCAATGTGCAGAACGTGAAGCTCGGCGCGCAGAACATGAGCGCGGAGAAATCGGGCGCGTTCACCGGCGAGATCAGCGCCTCGATGCTGCGCGAGCTTTTTGTCCGCTACGTGGTGCTCGGCCACAGCGAGCGCCGCACGATCTTCGGCGAGACGGATGAGATGGTGAACAAGAAGACGCACGCCGCGCACGCCGCAACGCTGCGGCCCATCGTGTGCATCGGCGAGACGCTTGCCGAGCGCGACGCGAACCAGGTGGAGGCGGTGCTGGAAAAGCAAATCTGCGGTAGCCTCGCGGGACTCAGCGCAGAGCAGCTCACCGAGACGGTGCTCGCCTACGAGCCCGTGTGGGCCATCGGCACGGGCCGCACCGCCACGCCACAGCAGGCGCAGGACGCGCACGCATTCATCCGCCGCAAGCTCACGGAACTCTGGGACGCGGCGACCGCGGACAAGGTGCGAATCCAATACGGCGGCAGCGTGAAGCCCGCAAACACCGCGGAACTCATGGGCCAGCCTGATATTGACGGCGCACTCGTCGGAGGCGCGAGCCTCGACCCGCGCGGCTTCGCGGAGATCGTCCTCGCGACGGTGAATCTGGCGCGGTGAGAACGGTAGCGTAGCTCTCCAGAGCTGCGCGTGGTCGGACGCGAGACAAGCGCGCAGCTCTGGAGAGCTACGCTACGGGTTCGGCGTCAGCTTCGGGCCGTCCTTCGTGTCCTTCACGATCCAGCCGAGCGCAGCGATGGCGTCGCGCAGGCGGTCGCTCTCGGCCCACTGCTTGTTCGTCCGCGCGATCTGGCGCTGCTCGACGAGCGCGAGCGCTTCCGGCGACGGATTGTGCGCCTCGCGTTCGAGTCCGAGCACGGAATCGATCCGCTTCCAGCCTTCGAGAATTCCCACGGCGATGCCCGCGCTGATCTCGCCGGCATCGAGTGCGCGGTTCGTGTCGCGGATGAGATCGAACACGCGGCCCATTGCGCCGCTGATGTTCAGATCCTCATCGAGGTCGGTGAAGAACGCCGCGATGCCGCTCGCAAATTGCGCGGGCAATTCATCCGGCAGGATCGCGCTCGCCGCGCGATCTGCGAGACGCGCGGCCCATTCGTCAATGCGTCCGAGCGCGCTGCGTGCCGCTGCGAGCCCGTCGAACGTGAAATTCAGCGGCAGCCGGTAGTTCACCGTGATGAGGGCGTAGCGAATCTCGCGTCCGGTCCAGCCCTTCGCGAGCAGGTCGCGCAGCGTGTAGAAATTCCCCGCGCTCTTCGACATCTTCTGCCCCTCCACCATGAGATGCGCGTTGTGCATCCAGTAGCGCGCGAATTTTTTCCCGGTCACACTTTCGCTCTGCGCGATTTCCGCCTCGTGGTGCGGAAAAATGTTGTCCACTCCGCCGCAGTGGATGTCCAGTTCCGGCCCGAGCAGCGCCGTCGCCATCGCGCTGCACTCGATGTGCCAGCCGGGCCGGCCCGGGCCCCACGGCGAATCCCACTTCACGTCGCCGTCGTTTTCATCCCACGCTTTCCACAGCGCGAAGTCGCCGATGTTTTCCTTCTCGTATTCGTCGCTCTGCACACGGACGCCTGGTCGAAGTTCGTCGAGGTTTAGGTGCGCGAGCTTGCCGTATTCGGGAAACTTGCTGAGCCGGAAATACAGCGACTTGTCCTCGGCCTGATACGCGATTTCCTTCTCCATCAGCACCCGGATCATCTCGATCATCTGCGCCACGTAATCCGTCGCCGCGGGAAAGTGCTGCGCACGCTTCACGCGCAGCGTGCCGAGATCCTCGAAGAACGCGTCCTTAAATTTCTGCGTGAAGTCCGCGAGCCGCACGCCGAGTTGCCGGCAGCCGCGGATCGTCTTGTCGTCCACATCGGTGAGATTCATCACGCGCTCCACGTCGAAGCCGCGCGCTTCGAGATGCCGTTGCAGCAAATCCTCGAAGACATACGCGCGAAAATTCCCGATGTGCGCGAAGTTATAGACCGTCGGCCCGCAGGTGTAGAGCTTCACGCGTTTCCCCGAGGGATCGAGCGGGCGGAACTCTTCCAGTTCGCGGGAGTAGGTGTTGAAAAATCGCGTCGGCATGAGCCCGCGACCGTAGCGGCTGCCGGGAACGGCGCGCAACACCGAAGCCGATTCGCATCACTGCTGCGGGCGCGCGTGGAATCGCGCTGTGCGAATTCGTAGCGTTGCATGGTGAGAGCCTTGCCGTGCAGCGCGCGAGGGGAAGTGCGAAGCTTTTGCGCGCGTCCTTTTAACGCCAAAGGGGGGCGTGTGATTCTCTTAGCGAGCTTGTCTTGCGCGCGCGGCATCCCTATCCCGTCCCCCCATGTCTGCGGAAACGAAGTCCCCCTACAACGTGCGCAACCCATTCCAAGCGCGCTGTGCTCGAAACATCAGCCTCTGCGGGCCCGGCTCGGACAAGGACACGCGGCACATCGAAATTTCGCTCGCATGCTCGGGGCTCACGTATGAGGCCGGTGACGCGCTCGCTGTTAAGCCGGTGAACGATCCGGCGCTCGTGGAGCTGACGATGAGGACGCTCGGCTTTTCCGGAGATGAGCCGGTGAAGGTGAAGGACGTGGAGAAGCCGGTGCGCGAGGCGCTGCTGCGCGATTTCCAGATCCATTTCGCCGAGAAAAAATTCCTCACGAAGCTCGCCGAAAAGGGCGTCGGAAAAATCGCGGACCTGCTGAAGCCGGAGAATGCCGCGGCGCTCGACGAATACACCTCGGCATGGAATGCCGCGCGCGACTGCGTGGACGTGCTCACGGAATTTCCCGGCGTGAAATTTGAGCCGCAGGAATTCACCGACACGCTGCGCGCGCTGAACATCCGCCTCTACTCGATCGCGTCGTCGCTGAAGGCACACCCCGAGCAGGTGGATCTTACTGTGGCCGCAGTGCGGTGGAATGCGCATGGGCGCGCGCGCAGCGGCGTGTGCTCGACCTTCCTCTGCGAGCGCTGGCAGCCCGGTGACACTGCGGGTGTCTTTGGGCAGGTGCAGAAACATTTCCGGATGCCGGAGAGTCCCGATGCGCCGATGATCATGGTCGGGCCGGGCACGGGCGTCGCACCGTTCCGCGCATTTCTCGAAGAGCGTGAGGCCACGGGCGCAAAGGGGAAGAACTGGCTGTTCTTCGGCGAGCGACGCTCGGCGACGGAGTTTTTTTACCGCGAGCAATTCGAGAGGTGGATCAAGAGTGGCGTGCTGGAATGCCTCGACCTTGCGTGGTCGCGCGAGACGGACGGCTGCAAGGAATACGTGCAGCACCGGATGCACGCGCAAGGCGCGCAGCTTTGGAAATGGATTTGCGACGGAGCGTATTTCTACGTCTGCGGCGACAAGGAGCGCATGGCGAAAGACGTCCACGAGGAGCTGATCCAGATCGCGCAGACGCACGGCGGCAAGTCGCCGGAGGAAGCGCGCGCATTCGTCGAGGAGACGCTGATGAAGACCGAGAAGCGGTATCGGCGCGACGTGTACTGAGCGCAACACGCATCGTGAATCGCCTGACTTGGAACGTCCTCATCACCTCGTCGCCATTTGCCGATCCCGTCGTCGGAAAATGCGCGCGTGAAATCCTCGGCGGCGCGGATTTTTCCATCTCGCACTCGCCGCGCTACGGCCCGCTCAGCGAGGCCGAAGTGCTTCCGCTGCTCGATGGCATGGATGCGGTTTTTGCGAGCGTGGACAAATATTCCGCCGCCGTGCTGACGTCGCCGCAGGCTGCGCGGCTGAAGGTGCTTTCGCGATGGGGCGTCGGTTGCGATGGGATTGACCGCGAGGTCGCGACGCGGCTGGGCATCGTGATTGCCTACACGCCGGGACTGCTGGACGAGGCGGTCGCCGAATACGCGCTCGTGCTGCGCATGTCCCTTTCCAAATGAAAACAAATCCCGTCCGGGCAAAACTCAAACGCGGCGAGTCGAGCGTCGGCACATGGCTGAACCTCTCCGATTCCGTGGGCGCGCAGCTCATGGCGCGCACGGGTTTCGACTGGCTCACTGTCGAGATGGAGCACTCGCACGCGACCTTCGAGCACGCGGCGCGGAGCTTCGCAATCATCGCTGCGTCCGGATGCGTGCCGCTCGTGCGGGTGCCATTCAACACGACGGAAAACATCAAGCGCGTGCTCGATACGGGTGCGTTCGGGATCATCGTGCCGCTCGTGAATTCGCGCGCCGAGTGCGAGGCCGTGGTGCGCGCGGCGCGCTACCGGCCCGTCGGCCAGCGCACGATCGGCGGTCAGCTTGGGCCGGCGAATTTCGAGGCCGACGCCGCGACGTATTTTGCAAAGGCGAACGACGAAATTCTCGTGGTGGTGATGGCCGAGACCGCGGAGGCCGTGGCGAACATTGACGACATCCTCAGCGTGCCGGGCATTGATGCCGTATTCATCGGCCCAAACGACCTGCACGCGTCGCTCGGCGTCGCGCCTGCATTCGACAGCGACCTGCCTGCGTTCAACGACGCGCTCGCGTGCATCCTTGCGAGTGCGAAGAAGCACGGCGTCGCGCCCGGCATCCACGTCGCCGATGCCGCACAGGCAAAGCGCCGCATCGCGGAAGGCTGGCAGTTCATCGCGATCTCCAGCGAGGTCGGCATGATGCTCGCCCACGCTGCGAAGATCGTGAGTGACCTCGGTCTCGGCAGCGGCGTGGCGGCAGTGAAATACTGAGCCGGAGCGATTCAGTTCGTGCGGTCATTTTCAAACACAGAGGTGCAGAGGGGGGCGGAGAGGCGGAGCGACAACCTGCCGGCAAAGATCTGCCGTCACACCTTCCGCAGCACCGTCGGACGCACGAGATTTTTGTCCGGCTCGGGATCGTCGAGCGTGTAGTGGAGCCCTCGGCTTTCCTTGCGCAGCAGCGCGCTGTCCACGATCAGGCTCGCGACGGTCGCGAGGTTGCGGAGCTCGAGGAGGTCCGTCGTCACCTTGAAGTCCCAGTAAAATTCCTGAATTTCCTGCTGCAGATTCCGCAGCCGCGCCGATGCGCGCTGGAGCCTCTTGTCCGTGCGCACGATGCCCACGTAGTCCCACATCAGCCGGCGGATTTCGCCCCAGTTGTGATAGATCACGACCAGCTCATCCACATCCGTTGCATCGCCGCTTTTCCACACAGGCAGATCCGAGAGCGTCGGTTCCGAAGGCGCGCTCCATTTCTCCAGCGCGAGCGCCGCACGGTGCGCAAGCACGACCGCTTCGAGCAGGCTGTTGCTCGCGAGGCGGTTCGCGCCGTGAAGCCCTGTGCATGCGACTTCGCCGATCGCGAAAAGTCCGGGCAGGGGAGTCGCGCCATTTGCGTCGGTGACCACGCCGCCGCACTGGTAGTGCGCGGCGGGCACGACGGGAATCGGCTGCTTCGTGATGTCAATTCCCAGCGCAAGACACCGCTCGTGAATCGTCGGAAAATGAGAGCGCACGAAATCCGCGGGCTTGTGGCTGATGTCCACAAAGACGCACGGGCTGCCGGTGCGCTTCATCTCCGCGTCAATCGCGCGCGCCACGATGTCGCGCGGTGCGAGCGCGCCGCGCGGATCGTAGCGGTGCGCAAATTCCCTGCCGTTCGCATCCACCAGCCGTCCGCCCTCGCCGCGCACGGCTTCACTGATCAGGAAGCTCCGCGCGTCGTGGTGGAAAAGGCACGTCGGGTGGAACTGGATGAACTCCATGTTCGCGACCTGTACGCCCGCGCGCCACGCAATCGCCACGCCGTCGCCTGTCGCGATGCTCGGGTTTGTCGTATAGCGGTACACTTTGCCGCAGCCGCCGGTCGCGAGCACCACGCGGTCCGTGCGCAGCGTGAGCACCTCGCCGCTCACTTCGTTTAGCACATACGCGCCGACGCACCGATCGTTCACCGCCGAGAGGCCGAGCTTCCGCAGCGTGATGAGATCCACCGCCATGTGGTTTTCGAGCAAGGTGATCCGCGGCTCCTTTGCGACGGCTTCCAAAAGCGCGCGCTCAATCTCACGCCCCGTCGCATCGCGCGCGTGTAAAATTCTGCGCGCCGCATGCCCGCCCTCACGCGTGAGATCCGGGCTGCCGTCCGAATTTTGATCAAAAGCCACGCCAATCTCGATCAGCTCCGCAATGCGCCCCGGCCCATCGCGCACGATGCTGCGCACCACCGCCTCGTCGCACAGCCCCGCGCCCGCCGCCAGCGTGTCCTGCACATGCGATTCGATGCTGTCTGTCTCATCCGTCACACACGCGATCCCGCCCTGCGCCCAGGCCGTGTTCGATTCGGCCTTCGCCTTTTTCGTGATGATCGCGACCGTGCCGTGCTTCGCCGCCTTCAGCGCAAAGCTCAGCCCCGCGAGTCCGCTGCCGATCACTGCGTAGTCAAAATGGAGCATCGTGGAAAATCGTATGCGCTACCGGAGCTGGATGTTGTCAATCAGCCGCGTGCGGCCAAAGAACGCCGCGAGCGCGATGGTGTCACCGCGCTTCATCTCGCGCGCGGGCTGCAACGTCGCGCCGTCCACGGCCTCGATGTAGTCCACGCGCGCGCTGCGGGAAATTTCACCGCGCACGATCCGCACGAGCTTCGCCGCACTGCACTCGCCACTCGCAAAGGCCGCGCGCGCCGCAAGCAGTCCGCGTCGCAGCGAGGGAGCCCCGGCGCGCTCCTTGGGCGAGAGGAAGGCATTGCGCGAACTCAGCGCGAGGCCGTCGCGTTCGCGCACCGTCGGCGCGAAGACAAGCCGCACCGGCAGATCGAGATCGCGCACCATCCACGCGATCACCGCGCATTGCTGAAAATCCTTCAGCCCGAACACCGCCGCATCCGGCTGGACGATCGTGAAAAGCTTCAGCACCACCGTCGTCACGCCGCGGAAATGTCCCGGTCTCGACGCGCCGCACAGCCCGCCCGAGACGCTCTCCTCATTCACCCACGTCGAGAAATCCGCGCGGTACATCTCGCCCGCGGGCGGGTGGAAAATCGCGTCTGCTCCGAGCGACGCGCACAATTCTTTGTCCTGGGAAAACGGTCGCGGGTAGCGCGACAGGTCTTCCTTCGGTCCGAACTGCGTGGGGTTTACAAAAATGCTCACAATCACCGTGCCGCCTTTGCCAGCGAGCGAGCGAGCGCGCAGGATGAGGGCTGCGTGTCCGTCGTGCAGCGCGCCCATCGTCGGCACGAGCACGACACGTCCGCGCGCCTGTGTGCGGAAGCGCCGTGCGGCTGCGATGGTGCGGAGGATTTTCACAGTGCGGTTGGGCTTAGAGATCAGCACACGAAAGGCAAGCCTCCGCGGGCGACATGTCTGCCAGCGGGAGTTTTTAGGACGGCGAAGCGGAGTGCAGCGGGGAGCACAGGCGGGCCGCCTGTGCTCCCCGGAAAATGCTGTCCGGTCACAGGCTGCGGATCATCTTCAGCGCCTCGCGCAGTTGCGGCGTGCCGCTGGCCAAAACGAGCCTCGGAAATTTCCCGCCGATCAAAATGAAATCGCCACCGCGCGTGAGCATGAGCTTGCCCTCCTTCACCTCGACGATCGTGATTTTCCGCGCCGCCGCCGAGATGCGAATCTCGGCGAGCGTCAGCAGATTTTCGATCGCCTCGGGGAAGCGCCCGTAACGGTCGCGCCAGTCCTTGCGCACTTTGTCCAGCGCCTCCTGCGTCGCGAGCGCATTGATTTGCCGGTAGGCCGCGATGCGCGGCTGTGTCTCGCCGATGTAGGCGATGGGGATGAAGGCGGGGGCGGAGGCAGATTTTGAATTTTGAATTTTGAATTTTGAATTCGGATCGGCGGAAGCGGACGGCTGTCTTGATTCCGCACTCGGCACTCCGCACTCCGCACTCTTTCCCATCCACTCCGTCTCGCGCAGAACGACAAAATCCATCCGCAGCACGACCTCGACCCGTTTGCCGCTGCGCTCGCCCTTCAGCTTCGCGATGGCCTGCCGCAGCAGCGCGCAATACAGGTCGAATCCGATCGTCACAATGTGCCCGCTCTGCGCGGTGCCGAGGATGTTTCCTGCGCCGCGGATTTCGAGATCGCGCATCGCGATTTTGAATCCCGCGCCGAGCGAGCCGTATTGCTTGATCGCATTGATGCGCTTGCGCGCCTCGCCGGTGCTCATCATGCCGCGCGGGAGCATGAGGAATGCGTATGCCTTGTGCTGGGCGCGGCCCACGCGTCCGCGGAGCTGGTAGAGATCGGCGAGGCCGAAGCGGTCGGCGCGGTCTATGATGATCGTGTTCGCGTTCGGGATGTCCACGCCGCTCTCGATGATCGTCGTCGAGATGAGCACATCCGCCGCGCCGCTCACGAACTTGTGCATCACTTCCTCCAGCTCGTGCTCGTGCATCTGCCCGTGCCCGACGATGGTGCGCGCACTAGGCACGAGCATCTTGATTTTCGCCTCCACGTTCTCGATGTCGCCTACGCGGTTATGCAGGAAGAACACCTGGCCCTGCCGCTTCAGCTCGCGCTGGATCGCGTCGCGGATGATGCGTTCGTCGTACGGGCAGATGAGCGTCTCGACCGGGATGCGGTTCAGCGGTGCGGTCTCGATGGTGCTCATGTCCTTCGCGCCCATGAGCGAGAGGTAGAGCGTGCGCGGGATCGGCGTGGCCGAGAGCGTGAGCATGTCCACGAGCGGCCAGAGCTGTTTGAATTTTTCTTTGTGTAGCACGCCGAAGCGCTGCTCCTCATCAATGACCACGAGCCCGAGATCCTTGAACGAGACGTCCTTCGAGATGAGCCGGTGCGTGCCGATGACGATGTCCACGCTGCCGTCCTTCACGCCCGCGAGTGTCTTCGCCTGCTGCCCGCGCGTGCGGAAACGCGAGAGCATGTCCACCGTCACCGGGTAGTCGCTCATGCGTTCGCGAAAATTCCGCCAGTGCTGCTCTGCGAGCACAGTCGTCGGCACGAGGATGGCGACCTGTTTTCCCGCGCACACCGCTTTGAACGCCGCGCGGATTGCGACCTCCGTTTTTCCAAAACCGACATCGCCGCAGATGAGCCGGTCCATCGGCTGTTCGGTCTCCATGTCGGACTTCGTGTCGGCGATGGCCGTGAGCTGGTCGGGCGTTTCCTTGTAGATGAACGATGCCTCGAATTCGCGCACCCACTTGCCGTCCTCGGGAAACGCGAAGCCCTTCTGCGTCTCGCGCGCGGCGTGCGTTTCCAGCAGCTTGCCCGCGTAGTCGAACGCAGCCTTCTCCGCCTTTTTTTTCGCGTTCGCCCAAGCCGCGTCGCCGAGCTTGCTGAGCGGTGGATTTTTTTTGCCGATGCCGACGTAGCGCGCGACGAGGTAGCTCTGCTCCAGCGGCACGTAGAGCTTCGCGCCCTCGGCAAATTCCAGCACGAGCACGTCCTCGTCGTTCGCGAGCCGGCGCAGCTCCTCGAAGCGCGCGATGCCGTGCTCCAGATGAACGACGAGTTCGCCTTCGATCAGCTCGCTGAAATCAATCTGCGAACGGCTCACGATTTCACGCGAACGCTTCAGCGCGATGCGTCGCGCGCGCGTGTTGCGGTAGCGGCCAAAGAGTTCCGCATCGCTGAGCACGGCGACCTTCCCCGCAGGAAATGCAAAGCCGCGCCCGAGCGTGCCGATGGAGAAATGCAGCGCGTCCGCCTCGACCGAGGGAATCAAGTCGTGCAGCCGCTCGATCTCGCCCTCGTTGTTGCAAAAGACGAACGTGCTCCAGCCCTGCGTGCGCCACTCGGTGAGCTGCGCGAAGAACCGCTCGCGCCGCGCCTCGTCCACGACGAAATCGCCGGCCTCAAATTCACCGAGGCCATTTTCGAAAAACGCGAGTGAGTAGTCGAATGCCTGTGCTTGAACCACGGAGGACACGGACGGCACGGAGACATGAAGGGAGTCGCCCTCAGAATTTCCCGCGCCTTCATCCGTGCTCTCCGTGTCCTCCGTGGTAAAATTTTCTGCGACCGAATCCACGCCGATCGTCACATCCGCCTCCAGCCAATCCGCGGCGACATCCACCGTGATGTCCTCCTCGCCGATGCAGTCGCGCAGGCGGCGCTCGCGCGATGCGGCTTGGCCGAGCAGCAGCGTGCAGGTCTGGAGCTGCTCCACGCTCGTCTGCGCATCGAGGTCGAAGTGGCGGATGCTCTCCAGCTCGTCGCCGAAAAATTCCAGACGCACGGGCAGCGTGTGCTGGAAGCTGAACACATCCACGATGCCGCCGCGCACCGCGAATTGCCCGCGCTGCGACACCTGCGACACGCGCTCGTAGCCCGCGTCCGTGAGGCGCGCGAGGAGCGCGTCGCGCCCGGTTGTGTCGCCGCGCGTGAGTCGCACTTCGAGCGAACGCATCTGCTCGGAATCCGGCACCGCCTCATTGAGCGCCGCGCGTGTGACGACGATGATTTCCGAGGCCCGCTCCTGCTGAGCCGCGTGTTCTGGAGAGACTTTTCCGGCGGCGCTCTGACGTGTGCCAGCGGCATCCTCCGAGTGCGTGAGCCGCTGGAGGATCGCCAGACGCTCGGCGACGACTTCGGGATCGGGCAGCGCGCCTTCGACCGGCGCGATTTCCATCTCGGGAAAAAAGAGCGCGTCCGGGTGCCATTGGATCAGCTCGTTGTGAAGCTGCTCCTGTGCGCGCAATGCCGGGCACACGAGCCACAGCCGCCGCCCGTTTTCCCCCGCCGCGCGGGCAAGCACGGCGCACAGCGCGGAGTGCGCGCCTTCCTCGACGTGTTCGAACGCGACACATTCACCCTGCGCCGCGGCACGCAGCTTCGCCGCGAGCGCGGGCTCGCGTGCGAGTGCGTCGAGCAGATCTGGAGCGCCGGCCGTCACGTGGGCGGAGAAGGGATGCGCAGTGCGCGCCCTCGGCAACTCATTTCAGCAGGCGCGCGACATCCTCCGCGAACGGCAGCAGCGACGACATTTCCTTCGCACGCGCATCCTCGCGATCGAGCAGGCGAAGCTCGTGAGTGAGGCGTGTGCGCAGCAGCGTCGCATCAATGCGCCCCTCGGTGCCGAGTTTTTCAAAATCCACGGCTGCGAGATTCGTCTGCCACGCGGTGAAAAATTCGCGCAGCCGCTTTGAGCGCACCGCGGAGCCGGGCACGCTGTGGAAGCGTTCGATCTCACGCCGGTCGCCTACGAAACGTTCGACGAGTTCGCGCAGTTCGCTGGACTGCGGTTTCGCGAGGGCGGCGACGTCCGGCACGTAGTCGGCGATTGGTCGCGAGGCGGCGGGATTTTTTTCCGCAGCGAAGGCAAAGGCTGCGGTGATGACGAGGAGTGTGGCGCAGGTGAGGAGGGGTGCCATGCGCGCAGTTCGCTGGCATCGCGCCGCCCGCGTCAACTGTGGATCACGAGTTCGATGTTCTCCGGGAGATTGCTCGCGACGCGCTCGATGACGTTGCCTTTCAGCAGCCGCGCCATTGCCGCGCGATGCGAGGAGCCGAGCATGACGATGTCCGCTCCGAGCGTGGCGGCGACGTCCACGATGGTTCCTGCGGGGTCGGTGGATTCGGCGTACACGGGCTGCACGCAGACGCCGATTTCCTCACCGAGATTGAGTACCAGGGACATGATCGGGGCGGCCTGAGGATCGTCCTGCCAGCGGTTCTTGCGCGCTGCGCCGTAATGGGCCGCGCCGAGGAAGACGGCGAGTTCCTTGATGTAGAGGACGCACAGCGAGGCGCCGCGAAGCCTGGCTTCGTCGAGCGCGAACCGAAGCACGGGCGTGAGGCCGCGCGCGGCGACGAGAATCTTGCGCCCTTCCATGAGCCTCGGGCGCAGCCTCGCGACGGCTTCGGGGTCAATGAGGTCTGCGATTTCCTTGCTGATCGTGAGGGTCTTGAGGCCGGTGCGTTTGTGCGAATACGCGCGCAGGCCGAGTCCGACGCCGATGACGATGACGGCGAAGTAGAGCGCGTGCGGCTTCACGTAGGCGATCGTGAGTTCCGCGCCGAGGAGGACGATGAATGTCGCGCCCATCGCGACGCGCTCGAACCACCGCATGTCGAGCTTCATGTTGCCCACGCACGCGCCGAGGTTCACGGCGATGGCGCCGACGACGCTGATCTCGTAAAGCTCGGCGAGGCCCTCGAGATCCTGGGTGAAGGTGAGGATCACCACCGGGATGAATGTGGCGAGGAGGAGCGGGATGATCGGGACGCCGTTCGCATTCAGGCGCGAGAGCGGGCGCGGCATTTCGCCGTCCTGGCCGAGCATGTAGAAGACGCCGATGACGGCATTGATCGCGGTATTCACCGCGCTGAGGAGCAGCACGCCGAAGACGATGCCGGTGAGGACGCCGATGGAATGGCCGAGGATCGGGCCGCCGAGCTTTGTGCCGTAGTGCTCGCCGAGGAAGCGGAGCATGTAGTCCTTGTGCTCCTCGAACGACGCCTGCGTCTCGGGGGTGTTTGCCATCGAGAGTATCGCCCAGCCGAGGAGGATCGTGGCGATGACGACTTCGATCGCGACGATGAAAAGTGCGCGTCCCGCGGTGCGTCCGACCTTCGCCTTTTCTCCGGGCGCGCCGGGATCCGCGTGCATCACGCCAGTCATGCTTGCGACGGCCTCGACGCCGCTGAGCGCGAGGATCGCCCCGGTGAACCACACCCAAGTCTGCCCCATCGCGCCGTGCACGGCCTTGGGGTGCTGCTTGAGAAATTCCGGATCGGCGAGCGCCTCGCCGGGCCAACGGAGAAATTCCGTGGTGAGGTAGGGCGCGCTGATGATGATGAGAAGGATCACCGTGACGACGGTCGGGATGGCCATGGCGATGGCCATGCTGCCGCTGTGCTTCGGGCCGAACCAGTTCACCGCGCCGAGCAGGACGATCGCGCTCATCGTCGCGATGGGGAGCCACTTTTCCGGCACGCCGAAATAGCTCATGGCCGCCCAGCCGCTGAGTGCGGCGGTGACGAGGAAATTTGCAATCAGCAGCAGTGCGCCGACCGATGCGAGGATGCGGCTCTGCTGGCGGGCGGCGGAATACACGCCGCCGCCGTCGGGGAAATTGCGGCAGATGATGGAGTAGTTGTAGCCGACGATCGCGGTGAGCACGCAGACGGCGGCGATGACAGGCATCGCTGCAAATCCTGCTGCGACGATCGCGAGGCCGATGACGTATGCCTTCGAGGTTCCCCAATCTCCGTAGAGGAGTGCGGCGGCGCGCTTCCAGTCGAGGTTCCGCGGGCGTGTGACATCAGTGGACGGTCCCATATTTTTTCAAAGTCGAATGACTGCATCCCGGCGTGGCGCGAGGCCTCAGCGCACGGGGGAGAAAACGGATGGCGATGCGGCAGTGCCGGGGGGCCGCCCGGCAAGGGAAGCGACTGCGTGCTGCCCGGTGAAAGATTCGGTTTTCAAGATTTGGAGCGGGCTACATGAGACCGGGAGGCCGGAAATTGGAAGGAATAGTTTTTTTCGGGCGGAGCGGGGACATAGCGGGTGCGGTGTCGTTTGGGACAAGGGTGAGCGAGTTTTTGCCAAATATGTGCGTTGTGGGCGGAGGGGCGAACGGCTCACATTTCCACCGCAATCGCACCGGCGTGATCCCGCGTCGGCGCGCGCAACAACAACAGCAACTCAACCCGAAGAAGAATAATGAAACGCATCATCACCACCCTCGCAGCGCTCGTCATCACCGCCATGGGCATCCAGACCGCCAGCGCCGCAAAGGGCGAAAAGAAGAAGGCCGATCCGGAAGCCGCATGGAAGAAGATCGCCGGCGACAAGGAATCCGTCACGAAGGAGGAGTTCACCAAGGACGCCAAGGACAAGGCGAAGGCCGAGGCGAAGTTCGACAAGAAGGACGCAAACAAGGACGGGAAGCTCACGAAGGAAGAGTTCCTGGCTGTGCCCGCAAAAAACGCGAAGTAGGACCGCTGTCTGATAAGTCACACACAGCGCCGCATCCGGAAGGGTGCGGCGCTTTTTCTTGAGGCGAGGGTGTCCGCTCAGTCCGGGATCTGGAGCTGCGCGCGGCTGTAGAGCGCGGCGCTGCCGCCGATGCCGACGCGTTCGCCGCGCATCTCGCAGTGGAGCGTGCCGCCGCGGCGCGAGAGCTGGCGGGCGGTGAGCTTTTGCTTCCCGAGCTTTTCCGCCCAGTACGGGATGAGCGTGCAGTGCGCGCTGCCGGTCACGGGATCCTCCGCGATGCCGACGCCCGGCGCGAAGAAGCGCGAGACGAAATCCGCGTCGCTCCCGCGCGCCGTGGCGATGATGCCGAGGCAGTCGAGTGACGCGAGTTGCGGGAGGTCGGGCGTGAGTGTGCGCACTTCGTCCTCGCTGCCGAGGAGCGCGAGGAAGTCGCGGCTCTTGCGCACTTCGCGCGGGATGTGGCCGAGCCCGCTCACGAGCCCCGCGGGCGCGGCGCACGGCACGCCGGGACGCGAGGGGAAATCCATCATCACCACGCCATTTTCAAAAGTCGCGCCCAGCTCGCCGCTCGTGGTTTTGAAATTCACCGCGGTGCCGGTGTGTCCGAGTTCCGTGAAGATCACGAACGCCGCTGCGAGTGTCGCATGGCCGCACAGATCCACCTCGACGGTCGGAGTGAACCAGCGCAGCTCCCAACTGTCTTTGGAGCCGCCGCTGCCGACGAGGAACGCGGTCTCGGAAAGGTTGTTCTCCTCGGCGATTTGCTGGAGCACGGCGTCGGGCATCCAGCCGTCGAGCAGGCACACGCCGGCGGGGTTGCCGCTGAAGGCGCGCTCAGTGAACGCGTCCACTTGGAAGTAGGGAACTTTCATGCGGCGCACGCTGGCAGAGCAGGGCGGAGGTGTGCAACTGCGGTGTTTTTCCGTGCCCTCTCAATCCTAATCCTAATCCTAATCTTACTCCCCTTCGTGACGGGTGGAGGCCGGGGATTAGGATTAAGATTGGGGGCCGCTGCGCAGGGGGTATCGCCGTGCATTCTTTGCGTGATGGACGCGCGGCGTGCGATGCGGCAGCGTCGCGCGAGATGGAATGGACGCACAACGATTACACGCTGACCGATGATCCCGACCGGATTGATTTTGCGGAGCTGTGCTCGCTGCTATGGGGCACATACTGGGCGGAGACGCGCGGGCGCGAAGTGATCGAGCGCAGCGTGCGGCGTTCGCTGTCCTTCGCGCTCCTGCGTGGCGGAAAGCTCGCCGGCTTTGCGCGAGTGGTCACCGATGCGGCGACGGTCGGCTACCTGTGCGATTTTGTGATCGGCGAGGCGCACCGCGGCGCGGGGATCGGGCAATGGATGCTCACGCAGATCCTCGCTCACCCGGACCTGCGCGGATGCCGGATCGATCTGTTCACGCGCGACACGCAGGAGTTTTACAAGCCGTTCGGCTTCGGCCCGCACAAGTTCACCTCGATGGTCCGCTACCCGCCGCGTGAGACGCGCGATGAATCCGAGGCGTGAGGGGAGATCGTGGGGAGCGCGGGCTTCCAGCCCGCAGATTCGTGCTTCCAGCGCGAATCGGGCGTGCATCCTGCACGCGGACTTCCGTGCGCAGGATACACGCCGATATCCGGCAGGGATGCCGGACATTGCGGGCTGGAAGCCCGCGCTCCCCGTGCCGCATTCTTGCGATGATTGCAATTAGCGCGCGCACTGCTAGCGTGCGCGTCCACTTTCACCAACACGCACCAATTTTATGAGTCTCATCAGCGGCCTTCTTGGCTCACTTCTCGGCGGCAGCGGCGGCCATCAGAGCAGCCTTCTGAATTCCGTCGGCGGCCTCATCACGGGCAGCGGTGGCATCGGCGGGCTGTTGCAAAAATTCAGTGCGCACGGTCTCGGTGACCTCGTGCAGGGCTGGGTGGGCACCGGGCCAAATCCGCCGCCGACCGCGCAGAACATCGAGCAGGTTTTCGGCGCGGATCAGCTCCGGCAGATTGCGGCGCAGACCGGGATCGATCCGGGCCAGATATCCGGCCATATCGCGGAGATCCTCCCGCAGCTCGTGGACAAGCTCACGCCGCACGGCCAGCCCGTCGAGGGCGGTGCGCTGCAGGGCGGCCTCGCGTCGCTGCTGGAGGGCGGGCTTGGAAAACTTTTCGGCCACTAGAACACGCGATGCGGCGCGTGGGCCGGTGCGTTCATTGAAATGCGCCGGGCTTCCCCGTCTTGAAATCTGAACTCCATGTCCACGACCTTTGCGACCCGTCAAAATGCGGAAATTCTCGATGAAACTTACCAGCGCTGGCTGAAGGATCCGGAATCCGTCGAGCCCTCCCTCCGCGGATTCTGCGAGGGCTTTCATCTCGGCTTTGAAAAATTCGAGCACAGCGTGCCGGGATCGAACGGTGCTGCCGCGGCGACGCAGATCAATGGCGATGTCTCGCTCCAGACGCGCGTGGACGGCCTCGTGTATGCCTACCGCACGCTCGGTCACACGATCGCGCAGACGAACCCGCTCGCGCGGCAGCGTCCGCAGAACGATCTGCTGAGCCTGCGCGAACTCGGCTTCGACGAGAAGGATCTCGGGCTCACCGTGGCGTCGAAATATTTCCTCGGTGGCGCGGCGATGACGTTGCGCGACCTGCGCGCAAAACTGGAGGCGATTTTCTGCGAGGACATCGGCTTCGAGTTCATGCACATCACGAATCCCCGCGTGCGGAACTGGCTGCGCGAGCGAATCGAGAACCGCGCACAGTGGGCCGTGGACGCCGACACGAAGGCGCGGATGCTGCGGCACATCAATGAGATTGAGGCATTCGAGCGGTTCCTGCACACGGTCGCCTACAAGGGGCAGAAACGGTTCAGCATCGAGGGCGGTGAGTCGCTCATCAGCGCGCTGGATGCGGTGCTGGAAAATTGCCCGCGCCTCGGCGTGGAGGAAATCACGATGGGCATGGCGCACCGCGGACGCCTTGCGATCATCGTGCAGTTTTTGCGGAAGCCGTACAGCATCATGTTCCGCGAGTTCGACCCGAACTTCGTGCCGGATTCCGTCTATGGCGACGGCGATGTGAAATATCACCTCGGCTACGTGAACACGCGCGAGACCTACACGACCGACAAAAACGTGGACGTGCGCCTGAGTGCGAACCCGAGCCATCTCGAAGCCGTGAATCCCGTCGTGATCGGCATGACGCGCGCGCGCCAGCGGCACCGCGACGACACGGTGGAGCGGAGCAAGGTGGTGCCCATATTGATCCACGGCGATGCGGCGATGGCAGGGCAGGGGATCGTCGCGGAAGTGCTGAACATGTCGCAGCTCCCCGGCTACCGCGTCGGCGGCACCATCCACATCATCACAAACAACCAGATCGGATTCACCACATTGCCCGAGGATGCGCGCTCCTCGCAGTATTGCACCGACGTCGCGAAGATGGTCGAGGCGCCGGTCTTTCATGTGAATGGCGACAACCCGCTCGCCGTGCGTTTCTGCACGGAGCTGGCGTTCGAGTTTCGCCAGCAGTTCAAGCGCGACGTCGTCGTGGACATCGTCTGCTACCGCCGCCACGGGCACAACGAGACGGACGAGCCTGCGTTCACGAGCCCCGATCTGTATCGCGAGATCGCCTCCCATCCCTCAGTCGGGAAAATTTTTCAGGACCGTCTCGTCGCGGACGACTCAATCGCTGAGGAGGACGCCGTGGCTGCGCAGAAAAAAATCTGGGCGTTGCTGGAGCAGACGCTCGCCGAGGCGCAGGAATCCGCGAAGCAAAAGAAGCCCCAGGGCAAGGCCGGCAAGCTCGCGAAACTCGAGGGCAGCAACTACGTCATCCAACCGCCGTATTCACACGATCCGGTGGACACCGCGGTGTCGAAGGCCATGCTCGGGAAAATCATCAAGGGCATCACGATGGTGCCGGACGGATTCAATATTCACCCGCGTGTGAAAACTTTCGTCCTCGACAAGCGCAGGCAGGCATTCGAGCGCGGCGAGGGCTTCGACTGGGCGACGGCTGAGGCGCTCGCCTGGGGTTCGCTTTTGATCGAGGGAAAACATGTGCGCCTGAGCGGACAGGACTGCCGTCGCGGGACGTTCAGCCAGCGCCACGCGTATTTTTACGACACGAACACGCGCGACCGGTGGTGCCCGCTGAACGGTATTGCGCCCGGCAAGCAGGGGAAAATCTGCATCTACAATTCGCTCCTCAGCGAGGCCGCCGTGCTCGGCTTCGACTATGGATATTCGCTGAACTACGAGGGCATGCTCTGCCAGTGGGAGGCGCAGTTCGGCGATTTCGTGAACGGCGCGCAGGTGATCATTGACCAGTTCATCGTGAGCGCGGAGAGCAAATGGCAGCGCCCGAGCGGCATCGTGCTCCTGCTCCCGCACGGCTACGAGGGCCAAGGGCCGGAGCATTCCAGCGCGCGGCTTGAGCGCTTTCTCCAGCTCTGCGCCGAGGACAATATTCAGGTCGCGAACCTCACGACCTCCGCGCAATATTTCCACATCCTGCGCCGGCAGATGATGCGCGAATTCCGCAAGCCGCTTGTGCTCATGACGCCGAAATCCATGCTGCGCCTCGAAGCCGCCGCATCGAAGCTCAGCGACTTCACCGAGGGCCGCTTCCGCGAAATCTTCGACGGCACCGAGTCGCTGAACTGCAAGCGCGAGGACGTGACGCGCATCATTTTCTCCTCGGGAAAAGTCTTCCACGACCTGATCAAATTCCGCGACGAAAACCAGATCAGCCGCACCGCATTCGTTCGTGTCGAGCAACTCTATCCGCTGCACGAAAAGGCCATCAAAGCCGCCATTGCGAAGTATCCGAAGGCGAAGAAATTCGTCTGGTGCCAGGAGGAGCCGGAGAACATGGGCGCGTGGCGCTACATCGCGCCGCACCTGCGCCGCATCGCGGAGCAGAGCGCGCACTACGCCGGACGCGACGAGGGCGCGAGCACCGCGGTTGGCTCGAAAAACGTGAGTGACCTCGAACAGGCGCAGCTCGTGCGCCGCGCGTTTGAAGTGTGACATGCGCCGCGGTTCGACGGCATTTTCAAAATCCAATCCAAAGCGACAACAATGAGTCTCGAAGTAAAAATCCCGGCAGTCGGCGAGTCAGTCACAAGCGGCATGATCTCCGCGTGGTTGAAAAAGGACGGCGATGCCGTGAGCAAAGGCGACGCGCTGCTGACCCTCGAAACGGACAAGGTCTCGACCGAAATCACTGCCGATGCGGCAGGCACGCTGCGCATCAATGCGCAGGCTGGCGCAGAGGTGAAGATCGGCGAGGTCGTTGCGACCATCGAGGCCGGTGCTGCTGCGCCGGCGAAGGGTGCTGCGGAAAATACTGCGGAGGCGAAACCCGCCGAGGCGAAATCTCCCGAGACCAAGCCGGCGAAAAAGGCCGCGAAACCCGAAGCCGTGCCTGCGCCTGTCGCCGCACCCGCACCCGTCGCGGAGACTCCCGCCGCCGCAGTCGCGGCCGCGAATGAATCGCTGGCCGTCATTTCCGAAAACATCGCGCCGCAGGAAACCGGGCGCGTGACGCGCAAACGCCTCTCGCCGCTTCGCCGGAAGATCGCGGCGCAGCTCGTGATGGCGCAGCACACGGCAGCGATTCTCACGACGTTCAACGAGGCCGACATGTCCGCGGTGATGACGCTGCGCAAGGCGATGGGCGACGACTTTCAGAAGCAGCACGGCATCAAGCTCGGGTTCATGTCGTTCTTCATCAAGGCCGTCGTCGCGGCGCTGAAGGCCGTGCCGCAGGTGAACGTGCGCGTCGAGGGCGACGACCTTGTGCAGAATCATTTCTATGACATCGGCGTCGCAGTCGGCACCGAGCGCGGGCTCATGGTGCCGGTCGTGCGCGACGCGCACCGCAAGTCGTTCGCAGAAATCGAGCGTGACCTCGTGGCCTACGCGGTGAAGGCACGCGAAGGGCGCATCGGGATTGATGATCTTTCCGGCGGCGTCTTCACGATCAGCAATGGCGGCATCTACGGCAGCCTGCTGAGCACGCCCATTTTGAATCCGCCTCAGAGCGGTATCCTCGGGATGCACAAGATCCAGGAGCGCCCCGTCGTGGTGAACGGTGCGGTGGTCATCCGCCCGATGATGTATCTCGCGATGAGCTATGACCACCGCGTCGTGGACGGGCGCGAGGCGGTGACGTTTCTCGTGCGGGTGAAGGAAGCGATCGAACAACCCTCGCGCCTGCTGCTGGAAGTATGAGCGGCGCGCCGCACGCGCGATGAATGACGAGGCCCGGCTCGCAGCCGCATTGCAGTGCGCAACTTCCGCATTGCTCGCGGAGATGAATGCCGCCGGGCACTGGACGGGCGAGCTTTCCAGCAGCGCGCTCTCGACTGCGACAGCAGTTGTCGCGCTGGCAAAAGTGGATGCGCTCCGGCACTCCGCGCTCGTCCGTGGCGGTCTGTTCTGGCTTGCGGAGAACGTGAACACCGACGGCGGCTGGGGCGACACAACGCGGAGCAAGTCGAACATCTCGACAACCGCGCTGTGCTGGGCCGCATTCGGCGCGGCGAATGCCGACGATCAATTTCGCGCAGTCGTGCAAAACGCCGAGACTTGGCTGCGTCGAAAATGCGGAGCCGACGCCAGCGACGCAGCGTGGCGTGCCGCATTTCTCCCCGCCGCAATTGCGCGCCGCTACGGCAAGGATCGCACATTCTCCGTCCCGATCCTCATGACGCTCGCGCTCTCCGGCCGTCTCGGTGCGGACGGCTGGCGGCTCGTCCCAAAGCTCCCGTTCGAGCTTGCCGCGATGTCCCACAAATTCTGGGGCGCGCTGCGCCTTCCCGTCGTGAGCTATGCGCTGCCCGCGCTCATCGCCATCGGCCAGGCGATCCATCACCACGCGCCGACGCGCAATCCGATCACCCGCGTGCTACGCGCACTCACACGCAAAAAAACACTGCGCGTGCTGGAGACGTTGCAGCCTCCGAATGGCGGCTTCCTCGAAGCCACGCCGCTCACGTCATTCGTCACGATGGCGCTCGCCTCGATGGGCCTCGCGTCGCACGTCGTTGCACAGAAGGGCGTGGAGTTTCTCATCGCGTCCGTGCGAGCGGATGGGAGCTGGGCGATTGATACAAACCTCGCGACGTGGACGACCACGCTTGCAATCAAATCCCTCGCGCACCAGCGCGACACGCTCACGTCGGAGCAGTGTGGGAAGCTGCGCGCGTGGCTCACCGGCCAGCAGTGGAATGGGGAGCATCCCTACACGCACGCCGCGCCTGGCGGCTGGGCGTGGACCGATCTGCCCGGCGGCGTTCCGGATGCCGACGACACGCCCGGTGCGCTGCTCGCGCTGAAGCATCTCGGTGCGAACGATCCAGCAGCGCGCACCGCCGCATTCTCCGGCATCCGCTGGCTTCGCGGTTTGCAAAATGGCGACGGCGGCATCCCGACATTCTGTCGCGGCTGGGGCGCGCTGCCGTTTGACCGCAGCTCGCAGGATCTCACCGCGCACACGCTCCGCGCCTGGAACGCATGGCGCACCGAGATCGATCCGCGCGGGCGGCCGGCGCTCGTGTATGCGATGTCGCGCGGCCTCGCGTATCTGATCCGCACGCAGCGCGAGGACGGTGCGTGGGTGCCGCTGTGGTTTGGAAATGAGCACGCGCCCGGCGACGAGAATCCGCTCTACGGTACGGCGCACGTCGTCATCGCATTGCGCGAACTTTCCGGTTCCGGCATGTCGCCCGCGCTCGGCCCGGCGACCCGCGGCGCAGGGTGGATCGCATCGGCGCAGAACGACGACGGCGGGTGGGGCGGCGTGCGCGGCGTGCCATCAAGCGTCGAGGAGACCGCGCTCGCCATCGAGGCCCTCGCAGGCACGTCACATGGCGCAAATGTCGAGCGGGGCGTCGCGTGGCTGGTCGGGCGCGTCGAGTCCGGGACATGGCGCGAGCCCGCACCGATCGGCTTTTACTTTGCGAAGCTCTGGTACCACGAACGGCTCTACCCGCTCATCTGGACGGTGGGCGCGCTGGGTAGAGTAATTCAGAATTCCCGAAGCTGACCGCTCTTGAAAATGTGAGGATTACGCGTGGAGCCTGCGGAGCAAGCTCGCGGATGATGAAAAAGTGTCTATCGTAAGCTGCTCTGGGAAAGGCACCTGAAGCGTGCTCTTTAAAATTAATACTTGCCGCTCCCGCCAGATCGCATAGTTCTAGCTCACAGGAGTCTCGTAGATTCCGCCTGTGAATAGAGTTCATCTCATTCTGACAGTGGCGGCGCTCGGGGTGAGCGCCAAACAGGGTGGAGCTTTCGCCTCTGATTTCAAAAAGGACATCCTCCCAGTCCTCGAAAACTACTGCTTCAGTTGTCACGACGAGACCGCAAAGGGAGGGGTGAATCTGGAGGCGCTTTCGCAGGATTCAACTTTCTGGATGGAGCCGAAGACCTGGGAGCGGACGCTGAATGCCATTCGCGACGCCTCGATGCCGCCGGCGAAAAAGGCGCAGCCGAAAGCGGCCGAACGCGCCCTTCTCTCCGCATGGCTCGCCTCGACGCTCGATAATCCGGACGCCGCGAAAGTCCCCAGCGACATCGGGCGCAAGCCGCTCCAGCGCCTCAGCCGTCTCGAATATAACAACACCGTCCGTGACCTGCTCGGCGTGGATTCGCAGCCCGCGGACCGCTTCCCTCCGGACGGCGGTGGCGGCGGCGGCTTCGACAACAACGCCTCCACGCTCTTCATCCCGCCCATCCTGATGGAGAAATATCTCGCGGCGGCGTCCGACCTCGTCAGCGCGGCCAAGCCTGACCTCATCTTCCGCATCCGCCCGTCCGAGACGAAGGACGCTCGCACCGCGGCGCGCGAAAATCTCACGTGGCTCGCCGAGCGCGCGTTCCGCAGGCCCGTCGCGGGCGACGAGATTGCGGCGCTGCTCGGGCTCTTCGACGAGACCATGCAGCAGGCCGGAAAATGGGACGACGCGATGCGGCAATCCGTGCGCGCCGTGCTCGTCTCGCCGTCGTTCCTTTTCCGTGTCGAGCAGGATCGCCCGGGCCTTGTGCCGCAGCGCGTGAGCGACTGGGAACTCGCCTCGCGCCTGAGCTATTTCGTGTGGTCATCGATGCCGGACGAACCGCTCTTCGCGCTCGCCCGCGAAGGGAAGCTGTCGGAGCCCGCGACGTTCGAAGCGCAGGTGCGGCGGATGCTCGCAGACGCGAAGGCGCGCGTGTTTGCGGAAAATTTCGCAAGCCAGTGGCTGCGCACGCGCGAACTGAGGACAAGCGTGCGGCCAGCGAGTGACGGCCAGGCGGAGTTCACGCCTGCACTCCGCGATGCGATGGCCCACGAGCCGATCGTATTTTTCGACGCGCTGCTTCGTGGGGATCGCCCGCTCACGGAATGCCTCGATGCGGACTACGCGTTCGTGAACGCGGAACTCGCGAAATTTTACGGCCTCTGCGAACCCGGCGGCGACGGCTTCGAGCGCGTGACGCTCACGGATCGCACCCGTGGCGGCGTGGTCACGATGGCCGGCGTGCTCACGCTCACGAGTTACCCGCGTCGCAGCAGCCCCGTGCTCCGCGGAAAATGGATCATGGAGGAAATCCTCGGCACGCCCCCGCCGCCCCCGCCGCAGATGATCAAGAGCCTGCCGACTTCCGACAAGGGCCGCAACGGCCTCACATTCCGCCAGCAGCTCGAGCTGCATCGAAGCAAGCCGGAATGCGCATCGTGCCATAAGACGATGGATCAGCTCGGCTTTGGCCTCGAAAATTTCAGCCCCGTCGGATCATGGCGGACGACGGCCGGCAACAACCCGGTGGACGCTTCGGGCGAACTTCCCGACGGCACGAAATTCACCGGCCCCGTCGAACTCAAGCGCCTGCTGCTCGAGCGTCGCGATGAGTTCATGCGCAATCTCACCGAGCGCATGTTCAGCTACGCGCTTGGACGCGGTGTCGAGCAGACGGACTGGCTCGCCGTCCGGCAAATCGCCCGCGCTGTCGCGAACGACGGCTACCGCGCGCAGCGCCTCGTGCTCGAAATCGCGAAGAGCCCCGCCTTTCAACTCCGCAAGCCTGCGGAAATACAGGCCACCGCATCCACCCCATGATCATGAACATCACACGACGCACCATGTTGAAGGGAATCGGCGCGACGCTCGCGCTGCCCGTGCTCGAAGCCATGCTGCCCGCTTCGAACGGCGCGCGTTTTCCCGTGCGGATGGCGCATCTCTACATCCCGAACGGCGTCCATGCCGACCTGTGGACGCCACGCGCGACGGGCCGCAATTTCGAGCTCCCGCAGACGCTCTCGCCGCTCGCGGAAGTGAAGGACGACATCCTCGTGCTCAGCGAACTGATGAACCACGCGAGCAACACCGGAGACGGCCATTACGTGAAGACGAGCGGCTACCTCACGAGCACGACCATCACACACACAACCGGCGAGGCGCTGAATTGCAACGGCGTCTCGATGGATCAGGTCGCCGCAAAAAAGATCGGCAACCTCACTCCGCTGCCCTCGCTCGAGCTCGGCATCGAGCCGCCCGCGACCGGCGTGGACACGAACGTCGGCTACACGCAGCTCTACGGCGCGCACATCGCGTGGAGCCAGCCGACGCTGCCGCTCGCGAAGGAAATCAACCCGAAGCTCGCCTTTGAACGTCTGTTCCGCCCGAAGCCCGCGACCACTCGCGAGGCCGCAGACATCGCCGCGACCCGCGACCGAAGCGTGCTCGATCTCGTCGCCGGCGATGCGAAGCGCCTCCACCAAAAGCTCGGTTCCGGCGACCGCGCGAAGCTCGACGAATATCTCGAAAGCATCCGCGCCGTGGAGCGCCGGATCGAATGGGACGCGAAGCGCCAGAACGAGACCGCGATGTCCGATCCTGCCGCGCGCGCAGCAGTGGATGAACTCGGACGGCGCATTGATGCCTATTCCGATCCCGCGAATCTCAGCGAGCGCGCGGGCAACCACACCGAGCACACGCGGCTCATGCTGGATCTCATGGCGCTCGCCTTCTGGACCGACACCACGCGCATCTCCACGTTCATGTTTGGCAACGCCGTCAGTGCGCGCAGCTTTGCATTCCTCGGCGGCGGAGTCGGCTCGCACCACGAGACGTCGCATCATGAAAACAACGCCGCGAAACTCGAAAACTACCAGCGGATCACCCAGTGGCACATCGAGCAATACGCCTACCTCATCGGAAAACTGCGCAGCATCCGCGAGGGCAGCGGCACGCTGCTCGACCAGTGCATGATCGTCCTCGGTGCGGGAATGCGCGACGGCAACGCGCACAGCCCGAAAAATCTCCCCATCATCCTCGCCGGACGCGGCGGCGGAACCATCGCCACGGGCCGCCACGTCATGCACGAGCCCGGCACCCCGCTCGCAAACCTCTGGCACTCGATGCTCACGCGCATCGGCGCACCCGCCGAACGCTTCGCCGACAGCACGGGCGCGCTGAAGGGGATCAACGATCCGGATTTCGCAGGCGTCTCGTAGCCGCCGACGGAAGGAGGCGGGCTGTTCCTCGGAAAGTGCTCAGTGCTCAGTGCTCAGTTCGCAGTGCTCAGTAAGAACAGGCTCCTCCTCCGCGTGACTGAGAACTGAGCACTGAGCACTGAGAACTTCACTTCCCGCTCCCCGCGACCACCGCATCCTCGCGGTACATGTCCGCATTGCTCCCCTCGAACTCCGCCTTCAGCCGCACGCGGAACTTGCTGAGGTCGATCAGCTCCCAGCGCGTGAACTTCACCTCCGCGCCCGTCTTCTCGTGCTCGACGCCGATCACGAGATGGTGTGCATCGTCATTCACCTTGTTCGTCTCGCGCTTCGGCGTGAAATAAAACGTCCGCAGCGAACTGCGCTTGCTGCCGTTTGCATAGAGCTTCGGGTCGAGGTAGAAGATGCGCCCCGTCGCCTTGTCCACGAGCCGGATATCGGGATAGCCGCTGCGCTGCACATGCCCCGCCGCCGTCTTCGGCACTCCGCACTCGAAGCCCTCGATCTTGTTCAGCTTCGCCGCGATCGCGTCCTCGAAAAACTTGCTCATCTCATTCACGCGCTTCTGCCGTTTCGCGGGACTGTCCGCGGAGTTCATCTGCACGAGCACATCGTCGAGCACGGTGCCGATGCGTTTCAAAGTGCGCGTTGTGTCCGCATCCGCGCGATCCACGGGGAGCACGCGCTTGCCGCTCGTGGCGCTGATCACGTCGGAGAAAGGGATGCCCTTCAGCGCAGCATCCTCGTCGAGCAGCCACGGGATGAGCTGGCGGACGGGCGACGGTTTTTCCTCGGCAAAGGTCGTCGTGCAGAACGTGAGGAGGCCGAGCAGAAGTGCGCGGATTGGGTTTCGGCAGGATTGTTTCATGCGTTCGTGATTCGACAGCGGAGGTGAGATGAGGACGGCGGGCACCGGGTAGCGCGGGCATCCCGCCTGCCGTATCCTGTGAATTTTCAGAGACCGCATCATGCGATCTCGATGGCCTGTCCGATGAGCGCGAGCGCAGCCTTCAGCGTTTCATCGCTTCGCGCGTGAACGGTGAGCAGCGGTTCGCCTGTCTGCACCGCAGTGCCGATCTTTGAGATGCCGGAAACGCCGACGGCGAAATCAATCGCGTCGCTCGCCTTCGCGCGTCCGGCACCGAGCGCGATGCACGCGCGTCCGATCAGTCCCGCGTCCATGCGTGTGAGCTTCCCATCACGCGATGCAGTGACGACGTGGCGCAGCGGCGTGGCGTGGATTTCGACGATGCGCTCCGTGTCCGCGGCGCGCCCGCCCTGCGCTTCGACGAGCTGCACCCACTTGCGCCACGCGGTGCCGTCGTCGAGCCAGTGCGCGAGCTGCGTGCGCGGGACGTTGGCGATGCGCTCTGCGAGATCGAGCGTGAGCTTCACGAGGTCGGCGGGGCCGCGGCCTTGCAGCGTCTCGACGGATTCCCACACTTCGAGCGCGTTGCCCGCGGTGTGGCCGAGCGGCTCGCTCATCGGCGTGAGCACGGCTTCCGTTCTCACGCCGCACTCGCGCCCCGTCGCGCAGAGTGCGGCGGCGAGCGTCTCGGCGTCGGCGCGGTTTTGCATGAATGCGCCGCTGCCGAATTTCACGTCGAGCACGAGCCGGTCGAGCGACTCGGCGAGCTTCTTCGACATGATGCTCGCGACGATGAGCGGGATGCTTGGCACGGTCGCCGTCACGTCGCGCAGCGCGTAGAGCTTCTTGTCCGCCGGGCAGAGATTTGCCGTCTGCCCGATCATCGCCACGCCGATGCGCGCGAGCTGCGCGGCGGTTTCATTTTCGCTGAGCGAAACGCGGAAGCCGGGGATGCTCTCCAGCTTGTCGAGCGTGCCGCCCGTGATGCCGAGACCGCGCCCGCTGATCATCGGCACCCAAAGATCGTCGCACGCGAGCAGCGGCGCGAGGATGAGCGAGACCTTGTCGCCGATGCCGCCGGTGCTGTGCTTGTCCACCTTCGGCGGCGAACCGGCGGGATGCGTCATCACGCTTCCGCTGTGCATCATCGCCCGCGTGAGTGCGCCAGTTTCCGTTGCGGTCATGCCCTTGAAATAGACGGCCATCGCCCAGGCCGCGGCCTGGTAGTCCGGCACCTCGCCGTCTGTGTAGCCGCGGATGAACCCGGCGATTTCCTCCGCGCTGAGTTCATGGCCGTCGCGTTTGCGTTCGATGAAAGTGGGGATGTGCATCGCGGAATGACAAATGACGGATGACGGATGACGAAGGAAGCGCGAATCGCGGATGCGGTAGAAGACAGACTTTTGAGCCTCGCGTGAGTGGCGGGCCGATAGTCGGCGAACTGCTTTCCTCACCCGGAGGGTGAAAGGAA
>BJFP01000007.1 GCA_014189875.1 Verrucomicrobiota bacterium
GTACCGGACTGGCAGAAACGCGAATTGGAAAAACGCTACGAGGAATATCTCCGCAATCCCGGCGAGGGATCGCCGTGGCCCGAGGTGCGGGAGCGTCTTCTGCGGACGCTTCAATGAGCCATGCGCTTATCATTCGCCGCCGCGCGGAGCACGACATGGCGGAAGCGGGCCTTTGGTATGAAAGCCGCCGCATCGGGACGGGCCTCCATTTCATCCGGTGTATTGATGCCGCGATTGCGCTCATCACCCGCCATCCCGAAACCGGGCCGGTGCAGTTTGGGAAGTTTCGCCGTGCCCTCGTCTCCCGGTTTCCCTTTGGCGTTTTCTACACGCTCGAATCGGACACCGTGATCGTTCACGCCGTTTTTCACTCCTCGCGTGATCCAAACAAGATTCGCAAATTGCTGGAGTCAGAGAGCGATGAACCAACAGCATGAACATCCGCGGCAGCGGCCAGCCACTTTCAACCCGCGCACCATCACGCCCGCGGATTTTGCGAGAATTTATGAGCCTGTGTTGGACGACTGAGAGTGGGTCGTGAAAATGAAAATTCTCCTGCTTTCGCTATTCCTATTCGTCGCCCAAGTCCACGCTGGGGAATTCCGCTATCACCACATGGAAACTACCGGACTTTGCGCCGTGGTTTATGCCGAGAACGGACAGGCAACTACCGTCATCTTTACAAAGGATTCCGACGCGGCGGCTCTTGCAATTCTCAAAGCACTCCTCGCCAAGCTAATCTACGGCACGAAAGGCGTCGAGAATCATGAAGGGGCTAGATGGGAACAACGGATTATGCTCATCGGGGATTTCACCTCGAAAACGAAGCGGACCGAATCCAGACCGAATACTGCAAGCCCGGAGGATTACCGCGATTTCCGAGTCACTGGCGTCAAGATTTACTTCCCTTTGTCACGTTTTGAGATCGCTGCCGGTGGCAATCCGATTCTCGGCCCAGTGATTATCGAGACGCACTTTGGCTTTGATTCACTTTTCCCGCACGGAATTACGCTCAAGGGGAAACCAATTGATCTCAGCAAACACGCAACCAAGCGCAGCGATTCCAAATGACACAAACATCAATGCTGAACCAATCGCTGCGGCTAAGCATCGCAGCCGCCTTCCTTGCCGTCCTCGCGATTTCGCAGAGCTTCGCCGGCGACTGGCCGATGCACCGGGGCGGGCCGTTGCTGCAAGGGCGCGCGGATGAGGCGGCTCCGGCGCAGGTGGCGCTGCGGTGGACTTTCAAGGCGGGGGCTCCGGTGAAGGGCAGCGCGGCGATTGTGGGCGGGCGTGTTTTTTTGGGAGATGACAATGGCGTGATCCACTGCGTCGCGCTCGCGGATGGGAAGGAGGCGTGGAAGTTCAAGACCGAGGGCGGCGTCGAGGCCACGCCGCTGCTGCTCGACGGGCTGTGCTACGTCGGCGCGACGGACGGGTTCCTGTATGCGCTCGACGCGGCGACCGGCGCTTTGAAATGGAAGCACGAGACGGGCGACAAAATCATGGGCGGCGCGAATTGGACGAAGGCGCCGGACTCGGACGCGAAGTGGGTGATTGTGGGCAGCCATGACTTTTCGCTGTACGCGCTGGAAGCGAAGACCGGGAAGCCCGTGTGGAAGCTGGAGACGGACAATTTCATCAACGGCACGCCGGCGATCACCGGCAAGGGCGAGACGGTCTTTGGCGGATGCGATGCGATCCTGCACGTCGTATCGGTGAAGGACGGCAAGCAGGTGCGCCAGATGGAGGTGAATGCCTACGTGCAGGGCAGCGTCGCGGCGGATGGCGCGATGGTGTATTTTGGGAACCACAGCAACCAGGTCTATGCGTTCGACACGGCGACGGGGGCCAACTCCTGGAAATATCGTGCGCGCAATTTTCCTTACACGGCGTCGCCGGCGATTGACGACGAGGTGGTGATCATCGGCGGGCACGACAAGCGGCTCCACTGCATTGACCGCAAGACGGGTGACGGCCGCTGGATTTTCCCGACGCGCGGCCACATCGAAAGTTCCGCCGTCCTGTGCAAGGATGGCGGGATCATCTTCGGCAGCGAAGACGGCAGCCTCTACTGCGTGAACAAGGCCGACGGCAAGGAGCGCTGGAGCTACGAAATCGGCTCGCCGATCACCGCGAGCGCGGCGGTGGCGGGAGGCGCGATCGTGATCGGGGCGGAGGATGGGAATGTGTATTGTTTTGGGGCGAAGTGAGGGGCGGGGAAAGCACAGGTGACGTCCTGTTTTGTTGTTTGGAGTTGGGAGTTTGGCGTTTGGCGTTTGGCCCCGCGCAGCGGCGTTGCGGTGGCACGGAGCGCATCCAAATTCGTGACGCGCCTGCGGCGGGCCAAACTTCAAACGCCAAACACCCAACTCCAAACGCCAAATGAGGATGCTCCCGCGCCGGGCGCGACTTTAAACAGCCTCGTCCCACACGACCAATTCCCTTGCAGCCTCGCCTTGCGCGGCGACCTTTCCGCGGCTACATCCGGCGCCCCTGTGCAACCCACCATCCTCATCGTTGACGACGAAAAGCATACCCGCGAAGGGTTGCGCGCGTCTTTGGAGGATTCGTTCGACGTTTACATCGCGCCGGATACCGCGGGCGCGCTCACGGTGCTGGAGTCCGAGCATGTGGACCTCATGCTCACCGACCTGCGGCTCGGCGGAGAGGACGGCATGGTGCTCATCGAAAAGGCGCTCGCCCGCGCGCATCCGCCGATCGTGATCATGATGACGGCTTACGGCGGCGTGGACACGGCGGTCGAGGCGATGAAGCGCGGCGCGTATGATTTCGTCACCAAGCCGCTGAACATTGACCGGCTCGAAATTCTGATCCGCCGCGCGCTGCGTTCGCAGAAAGTGGAGAAGGAAGTGGTCGAACTGAAGCAAAAGGTGGAGACGAAATACGGCCTCGAAAAACTCATCGGCCACTCGCCGGTGATCGAGGAAATCTTCGACACCGTGAAGCAGGTCGCACCGAGCCGCGCGACGGTGCTCATCACGGGCGAGAGTGGCACGGGCAAGGAGCTCGTCGCGCAGGCGGTCCATGCGCTGAGCGGACGGGCGAAGGAAAAATTTGTCGCCGTTCACATGGCTGCATTTTCAGCGCAGCTTCTCGAGAGCGAGCTTTTCGGCCACGAGAAAGGCGCGTTCACCGGCGCGACCGAGCGGCGCATCGGGCGCTTCGAGCAGGCAAATGGCGGCACGCTATTCCTCGATGAAATCGGCGAGATTGACAAAAACACGCAGGTGAAACTCCTGCGCGTGCTCGGCGAGGATCGCAGCTTCGAGCGCGTCGGCGGCAACACGCCGATCAAGGTGGACGTGCGCCTCGTCGCTGCGACGAACCGCGACATCGAGGACATGGTCGGCAAGGGCGAGTTCCGCGACGACCTCTACTTCCGCCTCAGCGTCGTGCGCGTCCACATGCCGCCGCTGCGGCAGCGCAGGGAGGACATCCCGCTCATTGCTCATCATTTCCTGCGCGTCGCTGCGGAGGAAAACGGCAAGCCCGTGCGAGAGATGACTGCCGATGCAATGGAACTGCTCGAGCGCTACCCGTGGCCCGGCAACATCCGCGAGCTGCGCGCAGCCATCGAGCGCGCAGTCGTGATGGCAGGCGGTGCAAAAATAACCGTGCGTGATCTGCCTCACTCGGTGCGCGACGGCGCGTCGGCGATTCCCGCAAGCATCGCGGGGCTGAAACTTCCCGCACTTTCCAAGCCCGGCCAGCACCTGAACCTCCAGGAAACCGAGCAGCGCATGATCGTTCGCGCGCTCGACGAATGCGGCGGCAACGTCACAAAGGCCGCGCACGTGCTCGGCCTCAGCCGCCGCACGCTACACCGCCGGCTGAAGGAATTCCGCGAGGCCGACACCACGGAGCACGCCGCAACTGCGGGTGCCGCAACCGCACAACACACTTCCAATGGCAGCTGAAATCAAGGCACAGGAACTCGTCCATGCGCTCGAGCACGGCGGCGGGCGGCGCTGGATCGTGCTCTTGCTCATCATCGCGTTCGCGCTTTTCCAGTCCGTCGCGCAGGTGCTGATCAATCCGATGAACCGCCTCGGCGGGCAGGCCGCGCTCTTCGTCGGCATCACGCACCCGAAGGGCCAGGAGCAAGCCGTCATCGCGCGCGAGATCGCGCGGGGCCACGGATTTTCCACGAAGGTGATCAAGCCCGCGGCCATCGCGCTTATGGAGAAAAACCGCGGCGCAAACGGCTTCTCAGCGTTCCTCGATCCCGAGGGTCCGACCGGCGGCAACATCCCGGACCTCTACCACGCACCGCTGAACCCGTGGCTGAATTCCTGCGCGCTCTTCACCGCCGTCCGCATCAGCGACGCGCTCAAGCTGCGCACGGATGCGAAGGGCGACGTGGATTTCTGGGGCATGCGCAAGGGCGAATACATCCACCCGGCGGACCGCATCATCGCCGCCGTCAGCGTGCTATGCTTCCTCATCGCGGTGTGGGTGAGCTTCCTCACGGTGCGGCGGCTTTTCGACGAGCGGCTCGCGACGATCACCACCGTGCTCATGCTGCTGTGCAACGAATTCTGGCGCCACACTGCCACCGGCCTGCCGCAGATGCTCATGCTCATGCTCTTCACCGTGGCGCTCTACTTCTCCGTGCGGGCGCTGGGCGCGAGGGAAAATGAGGAGCGCACATGGCCTTGGCACGCCGCCGCGGGGCTCGCGTTCGGGCTGCTCGCGCTCGCGCATCCGCTCACGATCTTCCTTTTCGCTGGCGCGCTCATCCACACCGCCGTCGCATTTTCCCCGCGCGGGCGCGATGCGGCGGTCATGTTCGCCGTCTTCCTCACCTGCCTGAGCCCGTGGCTCATCCGAAATGCGAACGTCTGCGGTTCGCCCTTCGGCATCGCCGGCCAGACACGCCTGACCAGCCTGGTCGGCACGGAATCGCAAATCATGCGCACGCTCACCGAGCCGGACAAGACGGTCCCCGTGCATTTTTTCCGCAGCAAGGTGCAATCGGAACTGCTCGGCCAGTTCGACTCGCTCCTCGGCCGGTTCGGGAAAATCTTCCTCGCGCCGCTGTTCTTCCTCACGCTCCTCCACTCGTTCAGGAAAAATGAGACGCGATCGTTCCGCTGGGGATTCCTGCTCATGATCCTCTCCGGGATGATCGGCATGGCCGTCTTTGGTTTCACCGATGCCAGCCTGCAGACGGATCTCGAATCAAACAACCTCTACCCCCTCTTCATCCCGCTCGCCACCGCGTACGGCCTCGCGCTCGTGCTCATCATGTGGAGCCGAGTGCAGGTCGCCGGCCGCGAACTCGTGTCCGTCCGCCAGGTCAACATCACCTTCCACGTCGTCATCATCTTCCTGAACGCGCTCCCGCTGCTGAACGTGTACAGCGATCCGCCGAAGCTGCCCTTCGTCTGGCCGCCCTACTACCCGTCCGCGATCAATGAGATCGCCGACTGGTATTCCGACGACGACATCATCTGCACCGACATGCCCTGGGCCGTCGCGTGGTACGGGGACCGCAAAAGCCTGTGGCTGCCGCTCACCATCGCCGATTTCAACGACCTGAACGAATTCCGCTTCCGCGGAAAAATCACCGGGCTGCTCGTCACACCCGTGACAGGATTTCGCGGCCTGCTCAGCGACGTCGGCGTCGGCGAATTCAAGGACTGGAAAGCGTTCATCATGCGCGACCCGCGCGCCGCGCAGAATTTCGTGCTCAAGGTCGCACACCCGATTTTCCTCATGAACGCATTTCACTACCTGCTCTTCGCAGACCGCGACCGCTGGACGCCGCGCAACAACTGAGCGGGGGGAGTTGAGAGGAATTCGGCGGGAAAAATTCCGTTGACGGCCCGGACTCGGCCCGTATCGTGCGCGCCTCTCTTATCCAGAGTGGCTGAGGGTTCTGGCCCTGCGACGCCACGGCAACCGCTTCGGCGAGTTGAGTGATGAGAGTTGAGAGAAAAGCAACGCGCGCAGCGCGCTAGCCGGCCTCTCAACTCCTCAACTCTCAACTCCGCCGCAAGGACCAGGTGCCAAATCCAGCTCCGTGCCGCAGGGCGTGGGGACAGATGAGAGCGAAGCGGTGATTTGTCGTCACCCCTCGCCACTCCGGGAAGAGCTGAAAATCTGCATAGCCATGCAAAAAAACACACCTTCCTACTTCTCGAACCTCAAGTGCCGCGAGTGCGGACGCCTCTACCCGAAACAGGCCATCCACGTCTGCGATTTCGACTTCGGCCCCCTCGAGGCCGCGTACGACTACGACGCCATCAAGGCGGTGCTCACGCGCGATCTCATCGAGTCGCGCCCGAAGAGCATGTGGCGCTACCGCGAGCTGCTGCCGATTGATGGCGAGCCCACCGTCGGCACGCAGGTCGGCTTCACGCCGCTCGTGAAGGCGGATCGCCTCGCCGAGAAGCTCGGCATCAAGGCGCTCTACATCAAGAACGACACCGTCAACTACCCCACCCTCTCGTTCAAGGATCGCGTCGTGAGCGTCGCCCTCAGCCGCGCGAAGGAGCTGGGCTTCAAAGTCGTCGCCTGCGCCTCGACTGGAAACCTCGCAAACTCCGTCGCTGCCAACGCCGCGAGCGCCGGACTGAAAAGCTACGTCCTCATCCCCGCCGACCTCGAGCAGGGCAAAGTGCTCGGCTCGCTCGTGTACGGCACGAACGTCATCGGCATCCACGGCCCCTACGATCAGGTGAACCGTCTCTGCTCCGAAATCGCCGGCAAATACGGCTGGGGCTTCGTGAACGTGAACCTGCGCCCGTATTACGCCGAAGGCAGCAAGAGCATGGGCTTTGAAATCATGGAGCAGCTCGGCTGGCGCATCCCGCGCCACACCGTCGTCCCGATGGCCTCCGGTTCGCTCCTCACGAAAATCCACAAGTCCTACGGCGAATTCGCAAAAATTGGCCTCGTGGACGAAGCGCCATTTTCGATCTTCGGCGCACAGGCCACCGGCTGCGCACCGATCGCGCACGCCATGAAAAAAGGCACCGACATCGTGAAGCCCGTGCCGAAGCCCGACACGATCGCCAAGTCCCTCGCCATCGGCACGCCCGCCGACGGCTACTACGCCATCCACGTCATGCGCCAGACCGGCGGCACCGCCGAGGACGTGACGGACGATGAAATCGTCGAGGGCATCAAACTCCTCGCCGAGTACGCCGGCATCTTCGCCGAGACCGCCGGCGGCGTCACCGTCGCCTGCGCAAAGAAGCTCATCGAAAGCGGAAAAATCCCGCGCGACGAGGAAGCCGTCCTCTGCATCACCGGCCACGGCCTGAAGACGCAGGAAGCCATCGCCGGAAAATGCGGCGAACTGCGCCTCATCAAGCCGAGCCTGCGTGAGTTCGAGGAACAAATCTACCTCCCCGACCAGGCCGTTTCCTCTCAAACTTAATCTTATTCTCCGCGCCGCGTGTCAGCCCTCACCGCCGCACAGGATTCAGATGAAGATTGAGAGCAAGCTTAAGACTTCCCCGCACAAAGCAGCCTTCCAACTTCAAATCTTAAATCCTAATTCTTAAATCTTAAATCACATGGCCTCCGTCCGCATCCCCACCCCACTCCGCAAACTTACCAACGACCTCGAAGTCGTCTCCGCCGCCGGCGCGAACGTCGGCGAGCTCATCGCCAATCTCGACCTCGCCTTCCCCGGCCTGCGCGAGCGCATCTGCGACGAACAGGGCGCCGTCCGCCGCTTCGTGAATATCTTCGTCAGCGACGAGGACATCCGCTTTTTGCAGGAACTAGCCACGCCGCTGAAGGACACTGATGAAGTGAGCATCGTTCCCGCGATCGCAGGCGGCTAGACGCTCGTCCGCCTGCCACCTTTCACGCATTCCGTGAAAGTGACTGGTAGCTTGTGATTGGTGACTAGTCACTCTTCACCAATCACCAGTCACAACCACGGCTCCCAAAACATTTCCCGGTCAACACGCACCCCACGCACCCACATGGCAAACGACACATCCCGCCTCTGGCTCATGTATCCCACCCGGCTCGTCACGCGGCCGATCATCTGGGAACTGTGCAAAAAATTCGAGGTCATCACAAATCTCCGTCAGGCGAGCGTGAACGAGGAAGTCGGGCTCGTCTGCCTCGAACTCGACGGAGAGCGCGCAGAAATCAAACGCGCCATCGCCTGGCTCGAGGAACTCGGCGTGAAAGTCGAACCCGTCGAGATCAACACGATCGAGGGCTGATAACGCTTCGCTCACGACTTCGGCAAGTCAGGCGCGAGCATCAGGAAAAGTAGTCCACGGCTTTAGCCGGCATCGCGTCTGAACGTCATTGTCGGCGAAAGCCGTGGACTACTTTTCAAGACCGCGCACCGTTTGTCCGGAGGAATGCTCTGACTCGGGCCGACTGTGGAATTTTCCAAAGCACGCGATCAGTGAGTATAAACTCCATCCATCATTGAATCATGATGCGTCAATTTGTTCTTGGAATACTCTGATTTCCGTGCTCTTTTCCCCTCGAAAATATGCACCCGCTCGAACAACTCCTCCGCCAGCGTATCGCTATCATTGACGGCGCGATGGGCACCACGATCCGCACGTACGGGATGACGGAGGCGGACGTGCGCGGCGAACGGTTCAAGGATGCGAAAAAGGACATGCTAAACTGCGGCGACTTTTTCTCGCTCACGCAGCCGAAGATGATCCGCGACATCCACCGCCGCTTCCTCGAAGCGGGCGCGGACATCATCGAGACAAACACCTTCGGCGTGACCTCGATCGCGCTCAGCGATTTCTTCGTCGAGGATCCGCGCGAGCACGGCGGGCGGAAGGATCCGGAATTTTTCCAGAAGATCATCGAGGACAAATTCCTCAACGAACTCTCGTGGGAAATGAGCGAGACCTCCGCGCGCCAGTGCCGCGAGGAGGCCGATCGCGTGGCGAATGAGACTGGGCGGCAGCGCTTCGTCGCCGGCGCGGTCGGACCCATGCAGGTGTCGCTGTGCTTTGCCCCGGACTCGAACGACACAAGCTTCCGCCCGTGCACATTTGAGCAGGTGAAGACGGCCTACATGCAGCACATCCGCGGACTGATCGCGGGCGGTTCGGATGTGATTTTGGTGGAGACGATTTTCGATTCGCTGAATGCAAAAGCCGCACTGGTCGCGGTTCAGGAAGTCTTTGAAAAGGACGGTATCGTGCTGCCGGTGATGATCTCCGCAGCGGTCGGGCGCGGCGGTGAGACCCTCGTGTCGGCGCAGAAAGTGGAGGCTTACTGGAATGCGGTGAAGCATCTGAAACCGCTTTCCGTCGGGCTCAACTGCTCGCTCGGGCCGGACCTGATGCGTCCATTTTTGGCGGAGCTCGCGGAGAAATCCGGCACCTACGTCTCCGCATATCCGAATGCCGGACTGCCGAATCCGCTGACGCCGACAGGCTTTGATTTGAAGCCGGAAGACATGGCCCGCTACCTCGGTGATTTCGCCGAAAGCGGCATGCTGAACATCGCGGGCGGCTGCTGCGGCAACACGCCGGAGCACATCGCCGCAATTGCAAAGGCGGTCGCCGCCAGCAGGCCGCGCGAGATTCGCGAAGAGACGAAATTTTCCACTGGAGCCGCACTGCCGCTGCGCCTCTCGGGCTCCGAAGCATTCACGCAGCAGGTCGGCAGTTTCCTGATGATCGGTGAGCGCACAAACGTCGCCGGTTCGCCGAAATTTGCGAAGCTCATCAAGGAGGACAAATACAAGGAAGCCGTCGCGATTGCGGAGCAGCAGGTGGAGAACGGGGCCAACATCATAGACATCTGCATGGACGAAGGGATGATTGATGGCGTCGCCGCGATGACGCGCTTCCTCAACATGCTCAGCGTGGAGCCGGACGTGGCGAAGGTGCCGTTCATGGTGGACTCGTCGAAGTGGGAAGTCATCGAGGCGGGACTGAAATGTTTGCAAGGAAAAGGCATCGTGAATTCGATCTCGCTGAAGGCTGGTGAGGAGGAATTCAAAAAGCACGCGCGGCACATTTTGAAATACGGCGCGGCGGTCGTCGTGATGGCATTCGACGAGCAGGGGCAGGCGGCGACCTACGCGGAAAAAATCCGCATCTGCGAGCGCGCGTACCGCATCCTCGTGGACGAGATCGGATTCCCATCCGAGGACATCATTTTCGATCCAAACATCCTCACCGTCGGCACGGGCATCGAGGAGCATAACAACTACGCGGTGGACTTCATCGAGGCCACACGGTGGATCAAAAAGAACCTGCCGAATGCGAAGGTGAGCGGCGGCGTGTCGAATGTTTCGTTTGGTTTCCGCGGCAACAATCCCGTGCGCGAGGCGATGCACAGCGCGTTTCTTTTCCACGCGATCGCCGCCGGGATGGACATGGGCATCGTGAATGCCGGGATGCTCGAAGTGTACGAGGAGATCGAGCCGGAGCTGAAGGAACTCGTCGAGGACGTGCTGCTGAACCGCCGCCCCGATGCGACGGAGCGCCTGGTGACGCATGGCGAAAAATTGAAGGCCGCGAGCAGCGGCACGACCGCAGCCGACAAAAAGGTCGAGGAGGAATGGCGCAAGGGAACCGTCGAGCAGCGCCTCTCGCACGCGCTCGTGCGCGGGATCGATCTGCACATTGAAGCCGACACCGCCGAGGCGCTCGCGAAGTACGGCAAGCCGCTCACCGTCATCGAAGGCCCGCTCATGGACGGCATGAGCGTCGTCGGCGATCTGTTTGGCGCGGGGAAAATGTTTTTACCGCAGGTCGTGAAGTCCGCGCGCGTGATGAAGAAATCCGTCGCGTGGCTGGAGCCGCACATGCAGGCCGAAAAGCTCGCGATGGCCGCGCGCGGCGAGGCAGTGAAGGCGCAGGGCAAGGTGCTGCTCGCGACCGTGAAAGGCGACGTGCATGACATCGGCAAGAACATCGTCGGCGTCGTGCTGGCGTGTAACAACTACGAGGTCGTGGACATGGGCGTGATGGTCGCGTGCGACAAGATTTTGGACAAAGCGATCGAGATCGGCGCGGACATCATCGGCCTCAGCGGACTCATCACGCCGTCGCTCGACGAGATGACGCACGTCGCGAAGGAAATGAAACGCCGTGGCTTCAAGCAACCGCTGCTCATCGGCGGCGCGACGACTTCGCGCGCGCACACGGCGGTGAAAATCTCGCCGCACTACGACGGCCCGGTCGTGCATGTGCTCGATGCTTCGCGCGCCGTGCCGGTCGTGAGTTCGCTCTTGAGCTCGGATGGCCGGGCGGATTTCGTCGCGAAGAATGCCGTGGATCAGGAGTCGCTCCGACAGCAGCACGCGGGCAGCGCGGCAAAGCTCGTGAGCATCGAGGAAGCACGGCTGAAGGCGCCAAAGCTTGAGTTCAGCGATCCGCCGCAGCCGGAGTTTTCCGGCGTGCGCGTGCTGGAAAATTTCCCGCTCGCCGAGCTGCGCCCGTTCATTGACTGGACGCCGTTTTTCCACACCTGGGAACTGCGTGGCGTGTATCCCAAGATCCTCGACCACGAAAAATACGGCGAGCAGGCGCGCAAAATTTTCGCCGATGCAAATGCGATGCTCGACCAGTTCATCGCCGACGGCTCGCTCACCGCGCGCGCCGTGTACGGCTTTTTCCCCGCGAATCGCGACGGCGACGATCTCATCGTGTGGACCGACGAGACCCGCACCACCGAGCGCACGCGCCTGCACCACCTCCGGCAGCAAGTCGCGAAGGACAACGCCAATCCATACCGCTGTCTCGCAGACTTCGTAGCGCCAATCCCTCCCGTAGCCGCCGATATGAATCGGCGGGCTGCTCTCCGCACTGGCGAACAGTCCAAGACCGATCATCCCGCGACCGAGAGTGCCCGCGCTTTCACAAGCGCGGCTACGGATCACATCGCGGCCTTCGCCGTCACGACCGGCATCGGGCTCGATGAGATGGTGAAAAAATTAAAGGCCGAGCACGACGACTACAACGCCATCATGGCCGAAGCCGTCGCGGATCGCCTTGCGGAGGCATTCGCCGAGTGCCTGCACAAACGCGTGCGCAACGAGTGGGGCTACGGCAAAACCGAGCAGCTCTCGAACGACGATCTCATCCACGAAAAATACCGCGGCATCCGCCCCGCGCCCGGCTACCCCGCGTGCCCGGACCACACGGAAAAACGCACACTCTGGACGCTGCTCGACGCGGAGAAAAACGCGGGGATCAAGCTCACCGAGAACTTCGCCATGTGGCCCGGCAGCAGCGTGAGCGGCTTCTACTTTTCGCACCCGGAGTCGCGCTACTTCGCCGTCGGCAAGCTCGGCGCGGATCAACTCGCGGACTACGCGAAGCGCAAGGGCATGTCGCTCGCCGAAGCGGAACGCTGGCTCGGCCCGTGGCTGAACTACACACCCAAGACGTAGAGCAGTGAGGCCGCGATTGGCGGCGCGCCCGGAAGATTTTTCTCCTGCGTGCGGTGCGGGGCGGGGAAACTTTTTGGCGGAAACGAGCGCTGAACGCGCGTCACCCTCCCCTGCCGCTGCAGATCGCATTCGCCACCGCGTAGTGCTCGCTGTGGCTCATGCTCAAAAATACTTCGGAAACTCCGAGAGTTTTTGCAGTTTCCGCCCCGGTGCCGTGGAGCACGACGTGCGGCGCTCCGTTTTCCCTGCGGCAGACCTCCATGTCGCGCCAGCCGAGCTGCGCGCCGATCCCCGTGCCGAGCGCCTTTGCAATGGCCTCCTTCGCGGCGAAACGCGCAGCGTAACAACGTGCGGGCTCGCGCTGCGGCGAGCAGTACGCCTGCTCAGACGGAAGGAAGAGACGGTCGAGAAACCGCTGCCCGCCCCGCTCCATCGCGGTTGCGAAGCGCGCGATTTCCACGATGTCCACGCCGAGGCCAAGCACGCCCATGGGGTCAGATTTTCATCGCCGCGAGCATCTCGCGGACGGCGGCATCGAGGCCGGAAAAAACCGCGCGCGCGACGATGCTGTGGCCGATGTTCAGCTCGGCGAGATGCGGCACGGTGCGGATGAGCGCGATGTTCGTGTAGTTGATTCCGTGCCCGGCATTCACCTGCACGCCGAGGCCGTGCGCGAAGACGGACGCCTCGTGAATCCGCACGAGTTCCGTGCGCTGCGCCTCGCCGGTCGCATTTGCAAATGCGCCGGTGTGCAGCTCGACGATTTCCGCGCCGAGCCGGTGCGATGCCTCGATTTGCGCGCGTGCCGGCTCGATGAACATGCTCACGCGGATGCCCGCACTTTGCAGCCGCGCGACCGTGGGCTTCAACGCATCAAACTGCCCCGCGACATCGAGCCCGCCCTCGGTCGTGACCTCGCGGCGATGCTCCGGCACGAGGCAGACTTCGGCTGGTTTCACGCGCAATGCGATCTCGAGGATCTCCGGCGTGTTGCCCATTTCGAGGTTCATCTTTGTCGTGAGTTGCTCGCGCAGGCGGAAGACGTCCGCGTCCTGAATGTGACGCCGGTCTGCGCGCAAGTGGATCGTGATCCCGCTCGCGCCCGCTCCCTCGCAGATCGAGGCGGCGGCGATCACGTCCGGCTCCGCGTTGTGCGCGTCAATGCCACCCGCGTAGCGCGCCTGGCGCAGCGTGGCGACGTGGTCAATGTTGACGCCTAGTTTCATGGGGAAGCAGTGCTCAGTTCTCAGTGGTCAGTTCTCAGAAAATGCAATGCCAGCGAAAACTGAGCACTGCGAACTGAGCACTTCTTCAGTGCCGGAAATGCCGCACCCCCGTGCAAATCATCGCCATGTTGCGTTCATTCGCCGCGGCGATCACTTCGGGATCCTTCACCGAACCGCCGGGTTGGATCGCGCAGGTTGCGCCGGCTTCCGCGGCGGCGATGAGGCCGTCGGGGAATGGGAAAAATGCGTCGCTGCCGACTGCGCTGCCCTTGAGCGAGAGGCCGGCGTCCTTTGCCTTCCAGATCGCGATGCGGCTGGAATCCACGCGCGACATCTGGCCTGCGCCGATGCCGAGCGTGCGGTCGCTCGCGGCGTACACGATTGCGTTACTCTTCACATGCTTCACGACTTTCCATGCGAAGAGCATCGCGGAAAGCTCGGCCGGCGTCGGCTTGCGGGCGGTGACGATCTTGGACTCGATGTCCGTCTCCGGCGACATGTCGCGGCCCTGCACGAGCACTCCGCCGACGACGCTGCGGATGATCTGATCGTCCTTCGTCTGCACCGGGCCGAGCTTGCGCATGAGCCGCAGGTTTTTCTTTTTTTGCAAAAGCGCGCGCGCATCGGCCTCGAACTCCGGCGCGATGATCACCTCGCTGAAAATCTCGCTGATCGCGCGCGCGAGTTCCTCAGTGACAGGACGGTTGCAGATGATGATGCCGCCGAACGGTGCCTGCTTATCCGTTGCAAATGCCTTGTCCCACGCCTCGCGCAAGTCCGCGTCGCTGCCGACACCGCACGGGTTTGTGTGCTTCAAAATCGCGACGGTCGGCTCCGAAAATTCCTCGATGAGTTCCGCCGCGGCGGTGATGTCCAGGATGTTATTGTACGAAAGCTCCTTGCCGTGGAGCTTTTCAAAGTGCTCGTCCCACCGCCCGTAGAGCGCGGCAGCCTGGTGCGGATTTTCGCCGTAGCGGAGCTGGTTCACGAGCGGCTCGCTGATGCTGAATGAAGACGAGCATTCCTTTTCCTTGTTCAGAAAATTCGCGATCGCGCCGTCGTATTTCGACGTGGTGACGAAGACCTTGATGCCCAGCCGCTCGCGCAGTTGCAGCGTCGTCGCGCCGTCGTTCGCCTTCATCGCGTCAATCACGTCCGCGTAGTCTGCGGGGTCCACCACGACGGTGACGCTACGGTAGTTCTTCGCCGCGCTGCGCAGCATCGAGGGGCCGCCGATGTCAATCTGCTCGATGGCCTCCTCCAGCGTCACGCCCGGCTTCGCGATCGTGGCCTCGAACGGGTACAGATTCACGATGACGAGATCGATCGGCAGGATGCCGTGCGCCTTTGCCTGAGTGACATGCTCGGGATTGTCGCGGAGGTGCAGCAGTCCGCCGTGGACTTTCGGGTGCAGCGTCTTCACGCGGCCGTCCATCATCTCGGGGAAGCCGGTGTATTCGGAGATTTCCGTGACTTTGATCTTCTCCTTTTGCAGCAGCTTCGCGGTGCCGCCGGTGGAGATGATCTCGACTCCCATTGCCGAGAGTTCTTTTGCAAAGGCCGCGAGGCCGGTCTTGTCCGAAACGGAAATGAGCGCGCGAGTGATTTTCATCGAAGGGCGCGGAGGCTAGCAGCGACGCCCGGTCGGTCAAGAGGGCCGCGGCGGGGATGAGTTCTCAGTTCTCAGTTCTCAGTCGGCGCACACATTGAATCTGAGCACTGGACACTGGGCACTGCGCACTTTTTCATCTCACCACCCAAACCACACGGAGCCTCTACGCCGTCGCGACGACGCGGGGCTCGGACTTTTCCAGCGAGGCGTCGGTGCCAGTGACGTTGAGGAGATTTTTCGCCTCGAATTCCTTGCACCAGCCCTTGATTTCCGTGTCGTTGAAAATCTTGCCGACGACGCGGCGGAGCAGGCCCTTGAGGCTCGGATTTTCGAGATCGCGCAACGAACGGATGGCCTCCTCCTTGTATCGCTCGAGGAGTTCCTTGCAGCGTTCGTCGGCTTTCAAGTCGCGGTAAAGCTGCTCGATTTGCGCGACGGTCGTGGCTTCGGGCAGGCGGCGCTCCCAGAGGGCGCTGGTGAATTTGCGGTTGTCGCACTCGGCGCGTTCGTGCGCGGCAGCGAGCAACAGGCTCGGGCGCAGGCCGGCGATGTCGCTCGTGTCCTCGGTCTGCCCGAGGTCGGCGATGTCGTCGCGGATCTGGTAGGCGATGCCGAGGGCTTCGCTGTAGGCGCGGAGAACGTCGGCGACTTCGTCGTGCAATTCGATGCCTGCGAAGATCGCACCGATGCGCAGGGCGACCTCGAATGCAGGCGCGGTTTTCTTTTTGAAAATATCGATCACCTGGAGACTGCTGAGCGGCTCGGGCTTGCGTGCCCAGAGCAGTTCCGCGCCCTGGCCGCGGCTGAGTTCGCGCTGGCCGGCGGCGGCGACGGCGATCATGGCGGCGCGCTGTTCGGCGCTGATGTCCGCGGCGGCGAGCAGGCGGTAGCCTTCGCCGATGAGGAGGTCGCCGACATTCAGCGCGATGGCGATGCCATGCTCGGCGTGCAGCGTGGGCTCGCCGTAGCGCGTGGCGTCCTCGTCCTCGATGTCGTCGTGGATGAGCGAGGCCTTGTGGAAGCATTCGACGGCGACGGCGACTTTCTTCAAGTCCTCGGGCATCGCGGCATCCGTGCCGGCGAGGGCGCGCCATGCGGCGACGGCGAGGAAGGGCCGCCAGCGTTTGCCGGCGCGGGCGAGCCATTCACGGCCGATGCGCTCGGTCTCGTCGGCGGGCGCGCCCATGATGGCGGTGAGCGATGCGTCGGAGAACCATGCGTCCACTTCGCTGCGCAGTGAGCCGAGGTCGAGGCGGCGCGTCTTGTCGTCGGCGGTGAGGTGGATGTAGTCCCACACCCAGTCGAGATCCACGGTCGTATCAATGCAGTCGTCCTGCAGCAGCGGGACGGCCACGCCGGGAATGGCGGCAGCCTCCATGTATGGGAAACTGCGCTCGAGCACGCTCAGGCACGAGATGCCGACAATGGCCTCGATCTGGCCGGTCTGGATGAGAGACATCACGATCGCGCTGCCTTCCGCCACGAGGACCGCGTAGCCGAGACGCTCGGCTTCATTTTGCAAATCCTGAATCGAGCAAAGCCCGCACTGTTTGCACAGCAGGCCGAATTCATCGAAGGGCGCGGGGCATTTGCTCTCCACGCGCAGGCACTTCGGCATGAGCAGGAGGCGGCGCTCGAAAGGCACAGCGGCAAGCTGCTCGCGCCAGAGTTCGTTATTGATGAGCACGCCGACGTAATCGCGGTAGATCGGCAGGATGCCGAGGTGCTGCACCAGGCGGTCCGCGTGCTCGGCGAGTTCCGCGACGGGAACGGGGGGCGTGGGCGAATATTCTGCGACGTAATTCCGCACCGCGTGGAGGATCTGCGTGCGTTCCCCGGGGGTCTGCGGGATGTTCTTTTTCGGCTGCCGGTAGCGCGCGGGTGCGATCGGCTTTGGGAGGGAGAGCGAGATCGGGGGCACCTCGTTGCGGGGCAGTTCGGACATGTGCGGAGGGTAAATGGTTTCGTGAATCATCCGCAAGGGCGGAGGTTTCTTTGTTTTCTTTCGTGGCCGTCCCGTCGTGGTCCGGAACGATTCAGCGCATGCGGTCATTTCCAAACGTAGAGAGGCAGAGGTGAGCGGAGAGGATCGCGGAGGGAAAAATGAAACTCCCTGCCCTGCCCGGCGCGGCAACCCGCCTACTCTGCGAAACTCTCAAATCCCCTCTGCCTCTCTGCGTTTGAAACGTCCGCTGCCAATTTCCAACTGCATCGTCCCGAAAGGGCGGCGCGAGCACGCGGTGTGCGGGGACGCGAAAATATTTTATAAAATTTCTTGCCTTTCCCTGCTGGTCGCTTAGGAGTCGCGATTCGACTTCGCGGGGTTCATCTAGAGGGCCCCGCATTTGTCGTCCCAAAATATAACCACGACTCCACAGCGCTGAAGACCACACTTTTTCTCCGGGTTCACACCACGCCGCTTCTTTCAGCCGCTCGGACCCCCTGTGAAAGTGCCTTCGGAAGGACTGGCGTCGCCAACCGCGCACTCTCTTTGCAACTGTCACCCGTTTCCAGCCTGGCTTCCCTTAGTTTCTCGGAGATTTCGAGAGTGTCGCCACAGCAGCGCAGCAAACGGGCCCAGTCCTCGCACACATCCCGGTCACTCGGCCGGCATCTCCGTTCACTCGAACGGATCTCCACTTTCTAACCCAGTCCGGGAAGCCGAACCCCGACCCCGGGATTCGGCGTCCCCAGATGAATCATCCACACACCGCACCACACATCATGTCTGAACGCATCAACTTCGGAACCATCAAGGAAGGCGCAGAGCCGCCAAATCTCATCGAGCTGCAGACCAATTCCTACAAGGAATTCCTGCAGGAGGGCGTCTCGCCCTCGAAGCGCAAGGAGACCGGACTGCAGGCGGTATTCCGCGAGGTGTTCCCAATCTCGAGCTACGACGAGAAGATCACGCTGAACTTCGCGAGCTACGAGTTGGCGGAGCCGAAGATGAGCATCCGCGAGTGCATGCGCGAGAGCCAGACTTACTCCGCGCCGCTCTACGTGACCTTCCACCTCAAGGAGGAAAAGGGCATGAAGGAGGAGAAGGTTTACATGGGCGAAATCCCGCTGATGACGCCCTCCGGCACGTTCGTCGTGAACGGCGCGGAACGCGTCGTGGTCTCGCAGTTGCACCGTTCGCCGGGCATCTGCTTCGAGAGCTCGATCCATCTGAACGGCAAGGTGCTCTTCAGCTTCCGCATCATCCCCGATCGCGGGTCGTGGGTGGAATTCCAATACGACACGAACGATCTGCTCTACGCGTACCTCGACCGCCGCAAGCGCAGGCGGAAAATTTTGGCGACGACCTTCCTCCGCGCGCTCGGCTACGGCGGCGACGAGGACATCCTCAAGCTCTTCTACAAGATCGAGGACCTGAAGCTGAACGAAAACCTCGAAGACGAGGCGCTCGTGACGAAGGTGCTCACCGCCGACATCAAGGACGGCGAGATCACGCTGGCCCGCGCATTTGAGCCGCTCACGAAGGCGACCATCCGCCAGGTCATCGCGCTCGGGATCAAGAACGTGAAAGTCGTGGACATTTCGAAGGACGACAGCGTCATCAAGTCGCTGAAGAAGGATCCCGCGCACGACGAGGAAGAGGCGCTGAAGGACATCTACCGTCGCCTCCGCCCTGGCGATCCGCCGACCATCCCGAACGCCCGCGCCCTGCTGAAGCGTCTCTTTTTCGACCCGAAAAAGTATGACCTCTCGCGTGTCGGACGTCACAAGATCAACGTCAAGCTCGGCATCACCCTGCCGCTCGATGTGCGCACGGTGGCGAAGGAAGACTTCGTGGCGGCCATCCGCTACATCGTCGGTCTGCGCACCGGCGAAGGCATGCTCGATGACATCGATCATCTCGGCAGCCGCCGCGTCCGCACCGTGGGCGAACTGCTCGCAAACCAGTGCCGCGTGGGCCTCGCCCGCACGGAGCGCCTGGTGAAGGAACGCATGACCCTTTTCGACGCCAATGTCGAAATCATGACGCCGCAGAAGCTGATCAACCCGAAGGCGCTGAGCGCGGTCATCCGCGATTTCTTCGGCCGTTCACAGCTCTCGCAGTTCATGGATCAAACGAACCCGCTGAGCGAACTCACGCACAAGCGCCGCCTTTCCGCCCTCGGGCCAGGAGGTCTCTCGCGCGACCGCGCAGGCTTCGAAGTCCGCGACGTTCATCCGTCTCACTACGGCCGCATCTGCCCCATCGAGACGCCGGAAGGTCCGAACATCGGCCTCATCGCCTCGATGAGCACGTATGCGCGGATCAATGATTTCGGCTTCATCGAGACCCCATACCGCAAGGTCACGAACGGCAAGGTGACCGACCAGATTGACTTCCTCACGGGCGACCAGGAGGAGCACTTCATCGTTGCGCAGGCGAATGCCAAAATGAGCGACAGCGGCAAGCTGCTCGAAGAGAAGGTCAGCGTCCGTAACCGTGGCGACTTCATCGAAGTCGAGCCGGAGAAGGTGGACTACATGGACATCTCGCCGAAGCAGCTCGTCTCCGTCGCAGCAGGGCTCATCCCCTTCCTCGAGCACGACGACGCGAACCGCGCACTCATGGGCTCGAACATGCAGCGCCAGGGTGTGCCGCTCCTCATTTCCGATGCGCCGATCGTCGGCACCGGAATCGAGGGAAAAGTGGCGCGCGACTCGAAGGCGGTCGTCCTTGCGGAAGTCGCCGGCAAGGTCGCCAGCGTGACCGCGGATCAGATCATTCTCACCGAGGACGGCGAAATGCCGAACACGAAGAAGCTCAAGCACGATCCCGAGAACGGCGTGCAGGTGTACGAGCTGCGGAAATTCATGCGCTCGAATGCGAGCACGTGCATCAACCAGAAGCCGATCGTCCACAAGGGCCAGCACGTGAAGAAAGGCGCGGTCATCGCCGATGGCCCGAACACCGACCAGGGCGAACTCGCCCTCGGCCGCAACGTGCTCGTCGCGTTCATGCCTTGGAACGGCTACAACTTCGAGGACGCCATCGTCATCTCCAAGCGCATCGTGAAGGAGGACGTGTACACGTCCATCCACATTGATGACTTCGAGATCGGCGCGCGCGACACGAAGCTCGGCCCCGAGGAAATCACCCGCGACATTCCAAACGTCTCGGAAGAGGCGCTCATGAATCTCGGGCCCGACGGCGTCATCCGCGTCGGCGCCGAGGTGAAGCCTGGCGACATCCTCTGCGGAAAAATCACGCCCAAGTCCGAGACCGAACTCGCCCCAGAGGAGCGCCTCCTGCGCGCCATCTTCGGCGAGAAGGCCGCGGACGTGAAGGACACCTCGCTCACCGTGCCCTCCGGCACCTACGGCATCGTGATGGACGTGAAAGTTTCCTCGCGGAAAGAAATCAGCCGCCTGAAGCTCTCGCCTATCGAGGCGAAGAAGCAGGCCAAGACGATCGAAGACGATTACCTCAAGAAAAAGGAAGAGCTGCACGAACAGCTCACCGAGGCGCTCTCGAACATCCTGCTCGGAGAGAAAATCCCGCTCGACGTGGTCAACGCGCAGACTGGCGAAATCATCATCCCCGCAAACCGCAAGATCACCAAGACGCTGCTGCGCAAGCTGGCTGGCGTCTATGATCACGTGGACATCGACCCCTCGCCGATCCGCAACAAGATCCGCGAGATCATCGGCCAGTTTGAGCGCAAGTTCGCCGAACTGGAACTCGACAAGGAGCGCAAGATGGACTCCATCGAATCCGGCGATGACGTGGACCCCGGCATCATCAAGCAGGTCACCGTCTATGTCGCTAGCAAGCGCAAGCTTTCGGTCGGTGACAAGATGGCAGGACGCCACGGCAACAAGGGCGTCGTCGCCAAGATTGTGCCGGAAGAAGACATGCCGTTCCTCGCGGACGGAACTCCGGTGGACATCTGCCTGAACCCGCTCGGCGTGCCTTCGCGTATGAACGTCGGCCAGGTGCTCGAAACGCATCTCGGCGTCGCCGCGCGTGCGCTCGGCTTCAAGGTCGCCACGCCCGTCTTCGACGGCATCAAGGAAGAGCAGATCTTCGAGTTCGTCCAAAAGGCGCGCAAGGTGAAGGGCTACGAATGGCTCGGCGAAAACGGCAAGTCGCAGGTCTTCGACGGACGCACAGGCGAGCCGTTCGACCAGTCAGTCGTCGTCGGCGTGATCTACATGCTGAAGCTCGGCCATTTGGTCGCGGACAAGATCCACGCCCGTGCCGTCGGCCCATACTCGCTCGTCACCCAGCAACCGCTGGGCGGCAAGGCGCAATACGGCGGCCAGCGTTTCGGAGAGATGGAAGTGTGGGCGCTCGAGGCCTACGGCGCAGCTTACACGTTGCAGGAACTTCTCACGGTGAAGTCCGACGACGTGCAGGGACGCACCAAGATCTACGAAGCCATCGTGAAGGGCGACAGTTCGCTCGAAGCGGGTACGCCCGAGTCGTTCAACGTCCTCATCAAGGAAATGCAGTCGCTCTGCCTCGACGTCAAAGTCGGACGCAAGAGCGCCGTCGCAGACCTCGCCGAAGGCATCCTCTAATTCGCGGGCAACCAACATTCCAAAAACTCAAAGGACAAACACACCATGAGCGACATTCTTCGTGACATCCTCGGCGGCGACACCCAGCAGCACACGCCCGCCTCAGACTTCAACTCGGTGACCATCACCGTCGCATCCGCAGACTCGATCCGGTCGTGGTCGAAGGGCGAAATCAAAAACCCTGAGACCATCAACTACCGCACGTTCAAGCCGGAAAAGGGCGGCCTTTTCTGCGAGCGCATCTTCGGTCCCACGCGGGATTGGGAGTGCTCCTGCGGAAAGTACAAGCGCATCAAACACAAGGGCGTGATCTGCGACCGTTGCGGCGTGGAAGTCACGCTCAGCCGCGTGCGCCGCGAACGCATGGGCCACATCGAGCTCGCCGTGCCGGTCACGCACATCTGGTTCTACAAGTGCATGCCCTCGCGCATCGGCCTCATGCTCGACATGAGCGGACGCCAGCTCGAACGGGTTATTTATTACGAGGACTACCTCGTGATCGATCCCGGCAGCACCCCGCTCACGCAGGGCCAGCTCCTCACCGAGACCGAGTACCGCGAGGCGCTCGAACAGTACGGCGAGGACAGCTTCAAGGCCGGAGTCGGCGGTGAAGCCGTGCGCGATCTCCTCGCACTCACCGACCTCGCGAAGCTCCAAGTGGAACTCGAGGAGCAGATGGGCGCGACGAAATCCAAGCAGAACCGCAAGAAGATCGCCAAGCGCCTGAAGCTCTCGCAGGGCTTCATGAACTCAAACACGCGCCCCGAGTGGATGGTGCTCGACGTACTGCCCGTCATCCCGCCGGATCTGCGTCCGCTCGTGCCGCTCGAAGGCGGACGTTTCGCCACGTCCGATCTGAACGACCTCTACCGCCGCGTGATCAACCGCAACAACCGGTTGAGAAACCTGCTCCAGCTCAAGACGCCAGAGGTCATCATCCGCAATGAAAAGCGCATGCTCCAGGAAGCCGTGGACGCGCTCTTCGACAACGGCCGCCATGGCCGCGCCGTCACCGGCGCCGGCAACCGCGCGCTGAAGTCCATGTCCGACATGCTCAAGGGCAAGTCCGGCCGTTTCCGCCAAAACTTGCTCGGCAAGCGCGTGGATTACTCGGGCCGTTCCGTCATCGTCATCGGCCCCGAGCTCAAGCTCCACCAGTGCGGTCTTCCGAAGAAGATGGCGCTCGTGTTGTTCGAGCCCTTCATCATTCGCGTGCTGAAGGAACGTGGCTACGTCCACACCGTCCGCAGCGCGAAGAAGATGATCGAGAAGCAGACGCCCGAAGTCTGGGACATCCTCGAGGAAGTCACGAAGGGCCACCCGGTCCTCCTGAACCGCGCGCCCACGCTGCACCGTCTGTCCATCCAGGCATTCGAGCCGATCCTCATCGAAGGCGAAGCCATCCGCGTTCATCCGCTCGTCTGCACCGCTTACAACGCGGACTTCGACGGTGACCAGATGGCCGTCCACGTCCCGCTGTCCGTCGAAGCACAATTGGAAACGCGCCTGCTCATGCTCGCGCCGAACAATTTGTTCTCGCCCGCAAGCGGTAAGCCCATCACCACGCCGTCGCAGGACATCGTGCTCGGCTGCTATTACCTCACGCAGGAGCCGCGCAATCCGAAGAAGGAAGGCCAGCGCCTCCCGCTGTTCGCCGTCCGTACCGAAGTGGAATTCGCGATGGCTGAGAACAAGGTGAAAGTCCTCGACCGCATTCGTTTCAAAAATCCCGACTTCGGCAAGAAGACCGTCTTTGGCGATGCAGAAACGCGCGTCATCGAGACCACCGTCGGCCGCGTCATCTTCAACCAGATCTGGCCCGAAGGCGTCGGCTTCCTGAACAAGGCCTGCCCGAAGAAGCAGCTCTCCGACCTCATCTCCAAGACCCACCATGTCGCAGGCCACAAGGCGACCGTGGACATGCTCGATGATCTCAAGGAACTCGGCTTCTACTGGGCGATGCGCGCCGGCGTTTCCGTCGGCATCAAGGACATGATCATTCCCGAGGAGAAGCAAAAGTCCCTCGACCACGCGCTCAAGGGCGTCGCGGAAATCGACAAGCAATACCGCCGCGGCATCATCACCGACGGTGAGCGCCACAACAAAGTCATCGATACGTGGACGCAGGCGAACAACGCCATCTCGGACGTCATGTTCCGCACCCTCATGCACAATGAGGGCCGCAAGGAAATCAACCCCGTGTATCTCATGGTGGACTCCGGCGCGCGCGGCAACCGCACGCAGGTGAACCAGCTCGGCGGCATGCGCGGCCTCATGGCCAAGCCCGACGGCTCGATCATCGAGACGCCCATCACCGCGAACTTCCGCGAGGGCCTCACGGTGCTGCAGTACTTCATCTCCACGCACGGCGCCCGCAAGGGTCTCGCCGACACCGCGCTCAAGACGGCCGACTCCGGCTATCTCACGCGCAAGCTCGTGGACTGCGCGCAGGACGTCATCATCGTCACCGAAGATTGCGGCACCTCGCAGGGCATCGTCGTCCGCGCGATTTACGACGGCGACGAAGAAGTCGTCCCGCTCAGCACGCGGATCATCGGTCGTGTCAGCGCCGAGAGCATCAAGGATCCCGTCACCGGCAAGAACATCGTGCGCAAGGATCAGATGATCGAAGAGCCCACGGCGATCGCGATTGACGCCATCGGCCACGAGAGCATGAAGATCCGCTCCGTGCTCACCTGCGAAGCAGGCCGCGGCGTCTGCATGAAGTGCTACGGCAAACAGCACGCGACCGGCCAGCTTGTGAAGCTCGGCGAGGCCGTCGGCATCATCGCCGCGCAGTCCATCGGCGAACCCGGCACGCAGCTCACCATGCGCACCTTCCACGTCGGCGGCGTGGCCACGCAGACGTTCAAGCAGCCCATCATCAAGGCGAAAAACGATGGCGATATCCATTACCACGAGCTCCGCACCGTTCACAGCACGGACGACAAGTGGATCGCGCTGAACAAGAACGGCAAAATCACCATCCACAGCAAGGACGGCCGCGAGATCGAGAGCCACAACATCGTGCTCGGCTCCGTCATTTCCATCGCCGACGGCGGCCATGTGAAGAAGGGCGAAGCGTTCGTGGAATGGGATCCCTACAACGTCCCGGTTCTCACCGACAAGGCCGGCAAGGTCGTCTTCAAGGACATGATCCAAGGCGTCACCGTGAAGAAGGAAGTGGACAAGTCCACCGGCGTCATGGGCATGGTCGTCATCGAGCACAAGGAAGACCTTCACCCGTCCATCGTCATCGAGGGAGAGGACAAGAAAGTCATCGCCAGCTACGCGATTCCCGCAGGCGCGCACATTGCCGTCGCCGAAGGCAAGAAAGTCCCCGGCGGCACCCTGCTCGCCAAGACCCCGCGAAAGATGGCCAAGACCAAGGACATCACCGGCGGTCTGCCGCGCGTCGCCGAGCTGTTCGAAGCCCGCCGTCCGAAAGACTCGTGCGAGATTTCGCGCATTGACGGCACCGTCGAAATCGCCGGCCTCGTCCGCGCCAAGCGCAAGATCATCGTCCGCGATGAAGAGGGCGTGGAAGAAGAGCACCTCGTGCCGCAGGGCCGGAACATCATCGTTTACACCGGCGACATCGTGAAAAAGGGTGACCAGCTCACCGAAGGTTCCCGTCCTCCGCACGACATCCTCGACGTGCTCGGCCCCGTCGTGTTGCAGGAACACATGGTCAACGAAGTGCAGGAAGTTTACCGCCTCCAGGGCGTGGAAATCGCCGACAAGCACATCGAGATCATCATCCGGCAAATGCTGCGCAAGGTGAAGATCACGGACCCCGGCGACACGCCGCTCCTCTGGGGCGACCAAGTGGACAAGCTCACCTTCGCCGCCGAGAACAAGCTCGTCGAAGACAAGGGCGGCAAGCCTGCCGAAGGCGCCCCCGTGCTGCTCGGCATCACGAAAGCCTCGTTGGAGACCGACTCGTTCATCTCCGCCGCGAGCTTCCAGGACACCACGCGCGTCCTCACCGACGCCGCCACACTTGGCCGCACGGACATCCTGCGCGGGTTCAAGGAAAACGTCATCATGGGCCACCTCATCCCTGCGGGCACCGGTTTCCCGACCCACAAGGAGATCAAGCTCGTGAGCTTCGGCGAAGAAGGCAGCGAAGCCCCGGAGATCGCCGACGCGACCGCGTAGTCCGCGAACACACACACACTCAGCGAAAGGGCTGTCGCAGAAATGCGGCAGCCCTTTTTGCTGCGCTCAATCGCAGCGCACGACCAGCCGCTCCGGCTGCACGCTGATGACCTTCATCACGCGTGCCGGTTTTTTCTCCGCGCCGCGGAAAAAGGAAAGCTCACCGTTTTCCAAAACGCTCCACGTCCCGCGCTTCTCCGTCGCGGCATCGCCCGGTCCCGGGCCGCGCTCGACGAGCGCATCCGCCTGAAGCTCGAACGAACATTGACGCCGCCGGTCGCGCTCGATTTCACCTCGTCGTGCGTGCCGAACAAAGCGGTGTCCGTCTTCGTCCGAGTGATGCCCATGGTGGGCTTGCCCTCGGGATCCTTTTTCGCCAGCGCGAAACGAATCCGGGAGTCAATGATGAGCCCCTTCCACGGCGTCGGCGTCGCGGTCTTGTCGGGATTCGTCGCGCTGTAATCGCGGTTGAGCACCTTGATCTGGCTTTTGACCTGCTTCACGGAAATATTCTCTTCCGCCGTGCTATACACGACGTGAACAACCACGGGCAGCGTGCGGATTTTCCCGCTGTCAATGCTCTTGGCCGCGCGGCCATTCAGCATGAAAGTCTCCGCCTGCATGTGGATCAGGCTGCGGCGTGCGCGGAATCCCGGATCGCATTCGCAGAGACGCTGATGAGCTTCGGAAGCGCCGCACATGCGGCGCGTGGGTGTGGTGATTTTCTTGGCCTTGGGCTGTTTGCTGGTTGGCTGGTAATTTTTTGAAGCCGCCTGAGAGACAAACGGCTTCACTCTGCGGATACATCACGCGCGCGTGTCCGATACCGATCCTCGGGAGAATGGCGCCGGTGTTATCCGTTCGAGTCCCTTGTCCTGATCTGGTGCGCCCGGGCTTCACAGCGGCGCATTCGGAAAAATCAGCGTCAATCCCGCCCCTGGATGAAAAGCCTGAATGAAAAGCGTTTGACGCACAGAATGACTGCGGCTTAAATCAACAACCACTGCAACCGGAGAGATGGCTGAGTGGTCGAAAGCAACGCTTTGCTAAAGCGTCATACGGGTTAAACCGTATCGAGGGTTCGAATCCCTCTCTCTCCGCCACCCTCTACACGAGGGTGTTACGCACGAATCGTGTCACAGTCATAATCCTGGTCATAACAAGTTCACCCGTGTCCACTGACGTTCACAGATGTCTTTTTCGCCCCGCTTTCCCACGGCTGCTGTGTCCGAGTGAGGTCGCGCAGAACTTGTGCAGTGTCGTCACACCAGTTGTTTTTTGAGGAAATCGGTCCGCCAGTGAAGATTTTTTTCGGTGAGGATTCGACCACTCCCGACGAGGTGCGAAAATTGCGCCGACATCGACTCCCCGAAGTGCGCGATGCGGAGGGAAAGAAATCTCCAGTTCACCGCGCCCGCCCCACATCCCCATCACTCACCCCGCGTCCGAAGTTCCGCGCCCCACGAGCGCAAGAATCGCATCACGCCCCGGAATCGAATGCTGCGCCCCCACGCCCAGAGTCGCAAGTGCCCCTGCCGCGTTTGCAAAATGAGTGGCTTCTTCCAACGGCATCCCGCTGGCGTAGGCGACTGTGAATGCGCCCTTGAAGATGTCTCCTGCACCTACGGTTAGCCTTCCGATGTCGCTGCAACTGGACCAATTCACCAATCGACAGGTGAGGAAAAGGCTATGAAACTGGGGCACCCGCTTACAAATGGTCGCCCATATGGACATCTTCCCGATACGACTCCGCAGCATCGGCATCATGATGAAGACGGCAAGAAATCCTGCTGCGCCTCCATTTGCACGGCATGGTTGGGGTGCGCTCGGCTGTCAGCGACGACCGCGCTGGGGCTTCGGCGCGTTCTGAACAAAGCGTTCCCGCCGCCAGTTCATGAATTAACTGCTGGCCGGCTTTTCGCGCTCCACATGCAAGTCCTCTGCATAGCGAGGCGTCTCTGAGTGCTTTTGTCCGGCGGCGAGCACCACGCGAACCGTGTCCAGCAAAATCAGAAAGTCGAATACCATACCTGCGTGCTTCAGGTAGTATAGATCATATTCCAGCTTGGACTTGGCATCCTCAATTGAGGAACCATAGGGAAAGCAGACCTGGGCCCATCCAGTGAGGCCCGGCTTCATCAGGTGTCTTTCGTCGTAATAGGGTAATGTATCGGAAAGTTGCGTGACGAACTCGGGACGCTCGGGACGCGGACCGACGAAGGACATGTCACCGCGGAGAATGTTGATGAGCTGCGGAATCTCATCAATTCGATACCGCCGAAGGAAAGCACCTCCCGGAAATACTCTCGCATCCTTGGTGCCGGAAGACCAGACCGGCCCGGACCTCTCAGCATCCAGTTTCATGCTGCGGAGCTTGAGTATGTGGAATTTCTTTCCAAACCGGCCCACTCGCTCCTGCCGGAAGAAAACAGGACCTTCGGGTGAGAAGCATCTTACAATCAGCATGCCAAGCGCCAGAAATGGCGACAACAAAACCAACAGCACGAGTGAAACCGCGACGTCGAAAAATCGCTTCAGCTTGCCGAAGTAGAGATCGCGCGACATCGCGGATTCCGACAGCAACAGCCAGTTCATGGACACGAGGTGCAACGGAACATAGTTCAGATGTTTCTCACAAGTTGAACAGATGCTGCTGCAAGGAAACCCAAGGTAATGAAGCCGGCGCAACTCCACCCGTGCCACGTTGTTCTCCATAATCCCCTCCGAAAAAACAATGCGATCAATGCGGTGGGTGCTGATAATCTTTCGGATATCCGCCAACGTTCCCAGGAACTCTTCTTCCCCGCTGGCATCTTGATTGATCCCAATCCTGCCAACGATGACCAGGCCCCTCAAGCCGGCGTTGCGCAATAGCCGCCACTCAGCACATCCTTGCTCAACATCAGAAACGAAGGCGATCCGCTCCGGGGCAATCTCGTGTTTGTTATAGAGAAACCAATGGTACACAACAATCAACGGGTAGGACAACGCGCAACCCAATGCCATAAAGCCGCGCCCGATTCGATGGTCATAATGCACGTACCCAAGCAGTGTGATGATCACAAGGGCGATCAGGAACCCAAAGCTCAGGACGATGAGGTGCAGGAGAAAAGTGGATCGTCGCTGGGACTCATGGGAGTACAGGCCGAGGACATAGACGACTGAGATGAAGGCAGCGCCGCCGCCAACCATCGGGATGAGGTAATCGTCCAGCCGCCAAAAAGCCTCAAAACGGATGTAGTTGGCGATCAGATAACCTCCGACGAAAATCAGCAGATCGGGGATCGCCCGTCGAAAAATGCTGAACGGATGAAAGTATGTTGCGCTAGCCATGATGGTAGATTGCGTTCCTGAGCGTCCGCGGGCGATAGATCTTCAAATGATTCATTTTTTCGAACACCAACTGTAAAACTTAAGGGAGCTACCGTTGTGGCCACATCCCGGCAGCAGGCTGCGCCTTGGTCAAGCGAAAGATTTCCCCCGGCCGTTTTGTTTTTGAAATTTACAGGCGTTTGTAAACCAGCAGATTTCCATCACTGCCCCTGGCGCGGCTGATCGCCTGCCGGAAGTCGAGCACCCAGCGGTCAGGTGCAAGGCGCAGGGCCTGTTCGAGACGCTGCTCGTGGGGCTTGCGCCGGGCCTCCCCTGCGGAGAGGTCCAGAAAGACTCTCTGGATTTTCAATTCGTCGAGATGATCCAGCAGACGCGCCTCGTCGGTGAACGTCGGAGCGTACCCACGCCCCATCCAGTCGCTGGAGGCGAGTTCCTTGCTTCCGCGATAAATTTGAAGCGGAGAAGGAGATCGTTGAGGGCACCCAAACGCGGCGGCAGCGATGCTGGCGCCTTCGCCGCGCGCGTCAGAGGAGGTCAGCCAGCGCGATGCCTCCGCGGTTGATGTCGGAATGCCTGCCCTGGTGACCGCTTCCCCGAAACCGCCCACTCGCTTCTCAGGCCAGTCGGCCACCGTTGCAAAGCCTGCTGCCATGATGACCAATACGGCAGCGGGGCGGAACTTCGGGAACGTGCCGGCAATCCAATCGGCTGCCAGTGCCGCAGCCACGAGAAGCACGGAAATGGCGGGCACCATGTAGCGCGTCGCAAGGCCGGCCGGGACGAGAAGCATGATGAGACACATTCCGGTCGCGAGGGCGCAGAATGCCGCCGCCGGATGGGCTTGGGAGCCGGGGGCGCGCACGATGACGATGCCCAGCCGGATCAGGCCCGCGATGGACAGCAGTGTGAGCACCCAACCCAGCACGTGAGGGAGTGCATCGGCATAAAATGCGACCGCCTCGGGGATGAACTGACGCATCGGAATGTGCTCCATGCCTTCAGCGGTGATCCTTGCGGAATATGCCATCCACGGGCCCGCGAGCACGACGACGGGAAGCGCGGAGAGCCACCACGACGGTTCCTTCAGCAGCTTCCATCGCCGCGTGAAGAGAACGGTCAACGGGGGCAGCACGCAAAGCCCCAGGGCGGAGCCTTTGGTGAGAATCGCGGCAGCGGCGATCAGTCCGAACTCCAGCGCTCTTCGCTTGGAGGGATGATTCAAATAGGCTGCCCAAGCGATCGTCGCCCAAAGGCACAGGATGGTCACAAGCGTGTCCGCCATGACCAACTGAACCTGTTTCAGGCTGAGCGGGAGCGCCGTCATCAGCACCCCGGCCATGATGGAAGCAGGCAGGGAGGCAAACTTGGAAGCGATTCTGAAAATCAGGGAGCCCAGGACTGCGGAAAGCACCGCCTGCAACAACAACAGGCTGTGCACCGAGGCCGATGGAAGCAGCCATAGGCCGGCCACGATGTAATATCCCGGCGGGTAATGCCCCAGCGCCACTTTGGGAAAATCGGCATAATATTGCTGGGCAAATCTCAGCGGAGGCTGACGCCAGCCGCCAGCCACGAAATCACGGACCATGAGGCTGGTGACAGCATGGGCAGCCTCGTCTGGATCTCCTCCCAAGTCGGAGTTCCATGCGCCGCGGCTCGTTTGGAATACCAAGCTCAACGCCAGGCACGCAGCAAACACGATCCATGTCCAGCGACGACGCGGTGGGGGTGGGGCTACGGAAGCGGTTTCCATGATTTCGATGCTCCAAAAACCGGCGTCAGCCGTCTTTCCGGGCCAGCACGAGATACTGGCCTCCGAGTGGCAGTTTGCAGAGCGCGGGCTCCAGGAACCTCAAACTGCGCAAAGCTCCGGGAAAAACGAAACAATAGTCGGTGCCGAGGACGGAGAACCCGGCCTTCCGGAGAAGGGCGCGCGCCTGGGACGGGAACAACATCTGCGCATCGCGGTCGAAGGGCACCCTGCTCATCGCATAATGCACTGCGGGGTTCCACCGGTTGTTCTCCCATAACGCGAAAACTCCGCCGGGTTTCAACGAGCGCCAGACGAGGCTGACCGCCTGCTCCCTTTGTTCCGGATCGATATGGTGGAAAACCCCGTTACAAAAAGCCAGTTCAAAACCACCGATTTCCAAGGAACTCTGATCCGACGTGAATTTCGCAGCACTCCATGTGTTCTGTTGAACCGCCTGCGAGATCGATTCGGCGGACGGATCGAACCCCGAGTAGGACGCAATCTTCAGCTCTTCTCTCAGGAAAGCCGCCGATGTCCCGGTGCCGCAGCCGAAGTCCAGGCAGTTCGATGGGGTGCAGTGGAACGAGGCCAGTCGCTTGCGCAGCCATTTCACGCGTCCGGCGGCATAATATTCCTTGGCCTCCCCCGTCAGCGCGAGCCCGCGGTTCAGTGCCTCATCATAGTTGCTGGCGTAGGTGTCGAATTCAGCCACAGGACACATCTACCGCATGTCGGGCTTCCGTTGGCACGCACAAAAAGTGCCGTCAGCCGCAATTTCCAAATCCATCATGTTTCCCCCGGCCGCGGCCGTGTAGAGGCGATCGTATTTCTCCAGCATCGCCTCCAGGGAGAATCCCGAGCGCACATGCTCCGCGGCAGCCGCCCCCATGCTCGCGAGCCTGTCCGGGGATTCCGCGGCCGCCTGGGCGAGCCCGGCGGCAAGCTGATCCACAGTGGACAGATCGCCAATCCACCCATGCTCGCCATCGCGCGCCAGTTCACGCACACCGCACGCAGCATTGGCGAGCACCGGGAGTCCGGAGGCCATGCCTTCGAGCACTGCGTTGGGCAGTCCTTCATACGACGAAGCCACCACCAGCGCATCCATCGCCTGATACCAAGGCGCCGGATCTTGCTGAAATCCGGCGCAGAAAATATGCGCACGTGCCGGACTGGATTCGACCCTGTCCAGCACCGCCTGCTTTTCCGAACCTCCATCTCCCACCAAAAGCAGCCTGAGGCGGGGCTGGCTCACGACGGCCTTCTCGAAGGCAGCGATCAGATCCAAGTGCCGTTTGGCCGTTGCGAACCGCGCCACCTTTCCCAGCCA
>BJFP01000008.1 GCA_014189875.1 Verrucomicrobiota bacterium
GCAGGATGAGTTTCCGCGTCCCCATCCTGCGCGCCACAGCCGCTTTCGCCCTGATCGCACTGACTTCCCCCTCGCTTCGCGCGCAAGACAGCACGGCTGCCGAAGTGAAGGCGCTGCGTGATCGCGTCGAGCAGCAGGCGAAGCAGATCGAGACGCTCACCGCACAGGTCGCACGCCTCACCGCGAAGCTTGATGACGGTGGCGCTTCCACGCCCGTCGCCTCTCCTGCCTTGGGCACTGCGGAATTTGCCGTGCCTGCCGCGCGCGTCGTGACCCCGGCGGCTCCGGCAAATGTCCACATCGTCGTGAAAGGCGAATCGCTCGACAAGATCGCCAAGACGCATGGCGCGACGGCCGTCGAGCTTCAGAAGCTGAACCGCATCACGGATCCCAAGAAGCTTCAGATCGGACAGCAGCTCATGCTTCCGCAGCCACCCCCCAAGAAATAAGGTCACCCGATTTATGGATGTCAGCGTCTGGTATCTCCGCAAGGCAAGCGACGGCTCGGTATTCGGCCCGCTCACATTTCAGCAGCTCCAGCAGTGGGCCGCCGACGCGCAAGTCTCGCCGATGGACCGCGTGTCGAGCGACCAGAACAACTGGATGAAGGCGCCGATGCTCCCCGAACTGCAGATGGACTACATCGTCGAGGTCGGCGACGAGCAATACTACGGCCCGACCACGCTCGGAGCCCTCGCCGAATTTGTCGGCGCCGGTGAGATCAATGGCGAGACGAGCGTCACGAATTGCAAGGACGGCTCGCAGATGCGCGTGCGCGACATCCTGCCGCCCGCGCTGCTGCATCCCGCGCCGGACGTTGCGATCTCCGCGCGCCCGAGCAGCATCCGGCTGAACCTCCAGCAGCGCATCCGCGAACTCGAGACCGCGCTACTCGACGAGCGACGCGCCCGCGAGAACGCAGAAATGATGGTCGCAAAACTCGAAGCCCGGCTCCAGCAATACATCGGTGAAGTCGAGCCCGTGGGCCTCTGACCGCGCTGGTGGAAAAGTAACGCGCCGGCGAAACCGTGTTCCCAGTCGCGACTGCGCGATTGCAGTCCGCCCCGTTTGCCGCTACCAGTTCCGCATGGCCCGCTACATGTCGCGCGACACCGAACCACTGGCGAAGTGGCGTGGCATGCCGATCTATCTCACGACGATCTTTACGGCGGTGCTCGCTGTCGGCCTGTTCGTCTCGGCAGCATTAACGGCGGCACACTCACCGTGGCTCACATCACTCAAGTTCAGCGTGCCAGTAACCTCGTGGACTGGCTGGCTCTGCGTTCTGAGCTACCCGTTCATCAATCACGTTGATTTCTTTGCGCCACTCGGGCTCGTTTGCTTTTACTGGTGGGGTGCCGGGATTGAAAGCCACCTCGGGCGCGGGCCGCTTGTGCGACTGCTGCTGATCCTTGTGCTCCTGCCCGTGGCATTCTTGAGCGTGTTTTCTCTTATGGAGCATTCTTCGGGAGGGCTGTCTGGAAATTTTTTCCTGCTTGCCGGCCTCCTTGTCGGCTTTGCGACACTGTACCCGACGACCGAGTGGGCAGGCTGGGTGCCATACAAATATCTCGCGTTTGCCTCCATCCTCTGCGGTTCCCTCATGCTTGTCGCGGAGCGCGACTGGCTCGGAGTCGCTGACCTTTGGGTCGTCTGCGCCGGAGCATTTTTCTACACCCGCCACGCGATCGAGAAAGAATACGACGACCACGTCCCGCTCGGCGCGCGCGTGCGCGCGTGGTTCCGGCGCACGCCAAAACTCCGCATCGTACAGCGCAGACGCGATCCGGAAGAACCGCTCACCCGCGGGGATTTCGAGGACGACGAACCCGAGAGCGAGATGGACGCGCTGCTCGACAAAATCGCGCGCAACGGACTCGCCAGCCTCTCGCCGAACGAGCGCGCGCGCCTCGAGCTCGCACGCGAGGAACTGCTGAAAAAAGATCGCAAGTGATCCGCCGCAGCGTGCGTCGCGGAATCCTTTACCCCCCTCCCCGCCGTCGCCGGAACGCGGCAAGAACCGCATTGTTTGCCGCAACGTCCGCCACGTAGCATCGGCGGCATGACACAGACTCTCCTCGGGAAAACCGCACTCATCACCGGCGCAAGCAAGGGGCTCGGCAAGGCCATGGCGCTCGCGCTCGCGCAGGCCGGCGCGGGCATCGCACTCGTCTCGCGCGACGGGGCAAAGCTGAACGATGTCGCCGGAGAGATTCGCGGCAGCGGCGGAAATGCGTCCGTCTTTGTCGCCGATGTCACCGATGAGGCGCAGGTCGCACAGGTGCGCGATGCCGTCGCCGCGCAGTTCGGCGACACGCTGCACATCCTCATCAACAACGCCGGAATCAACATCCGCAAACCCGTCACGGACTTCACGCTCGCCGAATGGAACAGCGTGCTCACCACGAACCTCACGAGCGTCTTCCTGCTCTGCCGCGCATTCGTGCCCATGATGAAAGGCCGCGGCTACGGGCGCATCATCAACATGACCTCGATGATGTCGCACATCTCGCTGCCCGGCCGCACCGCGTACTCCGCGAGCAAGACCGCGCTGCTCGGCTTCAACCGCGCGCTCGCGCTCGAACTCGCCGCGGAAAAAATCACGGTCAACGGAATCAGCCCCGGCGTGTGCGACACGGAGATCAACACGCCGCTGATGCAAAACCCCGAGCTGCGCGCGCAATTTCTCGCGAAGATTCCCGTGGGCCGTTTCGGCGAGCCTTCCGAGATCGCGAAGCTCGCGCTCTACCTCTGTTCCGAAGACGCCGGCTTCATCACCGGCACGGATGTGATCATTGACGGCGGCTGGACCGCGCAGTGACGGAGCGCCGTCCTTGGAGCGCCGTCGTCATCCCGAAGAGAACCTGAAGTGCGACCGCGTTACGCCAATCGCACGATGCCGCTGCCGCGCTCGATGTGGCCGATGACGCGGGCCTTGAGCTTCGCTGCGACCGAAAGCGCGTCGAGGGGCGCGACGACGACCGTCATGCCGATGCCCATGTTGAAGACCTGATACATCTCGGCGTGATCCACTTTTCCACCGCGCTCGATGTGCTGGAAAATCGCGGGCACCTTCCAACTGTCGGTCTTGATCACCGCATCGCACGTCTTCGGCAGCACGCGCGGGAGATTGTCCACGAGGCCGCCGCCGGTGATGTGCGCGAGGCCCTTGATGATGCCGTGCGGGATCTTCGCGAGCGCGGGCTGGTAGTTGCGGTGCACGCGCAGCAGTTCATCGGCGAGCGTGCCTTTCACGCCGTCGAGCTTGCTGGTGAGCTTGAGGCCCATCTGCTCAAAGAGGACTTTGCGCGCGAGCGTGTAGCCGTTCGTGTGGAGGCCGTTCGATTCCATGCCGAGGATCACGTCGCCGGACCGGATGCGCGAGCCGTCGAGGAGCTTCGGGCGATCCACGACGCCGACGATGGTGCCAGCGAGATCGTATTCGCCGGGCTGATACATGCCGGGCATCTGCGCGGTCTCACCACCGACGATGGCGCAGCCCGCGGCCTTGCACGCCTTCGCGAAGCCCTTGAGCAACTGAGTGAACACCGCAGGCTCAAGCTTTTCCGCGCCGATGTAGTCGAGGAAGAACAGCGGGCGCGCGCCGATGACGGCGATGTCGTTCACGCAATGGTTCACGAGATCCTGGCCCATCGTGTCGTGGCGTCCGGTCATGAATGCGAGCTTCAGCTTCGTGCCCACGCCGTCCACGGAAGAGACGAGCACCGGGTCCTTCATCCCGCGGAAATTCGGACGGAACAACCCGCCGAATCCGCCGATGCGCCCGAGCACCTCTGGCCCGTGCGTGCCCTTCACGAGCGCCTGGATGCCGCTCTTCACGCGGTTGCCGAGGTCCACATCCACGCCGGCGGCGGCGTAGGCTTTTTTGGATTTTGGATTTTGGATTTTGGATTTTGGATTTTTCGGCATTGGGAAAGTGGAGCGTTTATTCGTGTCCGAGTCTCTTGCGCCATTTTTGCGGATCTTGGGAACAGTGAAAGACGGAATAGACGATAAGGCAGTCGCCTGCCACCTCGTAAAACATCTCGAACGGGAAACGGCGAATCAGCGTGCGGCGGAATTCGTCCACGGCGACGGGGTAAAGTTCCGGGTGCCGCTGGATGCCGAGCACACACGCCTCGACGCAGCGCAGGAAATCCTCGCCGAGCCCCGGCTCGCGGCCCTCATACCAATCGTAGGATTCGGCGATGTCGTCGTCAGCCTCGGGCGTGTAGGTGACGCGCTCAATCATGCTGCGAACGCGCGCGCTGCTTCACCTGCTCCCAAGTGCGGCCCGAAGCGGGATGCGCGGCAAAGCGTTCCTTGCGCCGCCGCAGTTCGTCTCGCTTCAAATCCGGCACCGGCGACTGCGCATCCTCCTGCGCGATGCTGTCCCACAGGTCCTCGACAAGCTGGAGCCGCTCGGCGCGCGCGAGTTTGAGGAGCGGTGCGAATTCGGCATTCATGCGGAAAAGTTAGGGGCTTTTCGGAGGCGGTTCAAGAGGATGCGCGCTTCACCAGCGCCTGGATGCCGCTCTTCACGCGGTTGCCGAGGTCCACATCCACGCCGGCGGCGGCGTAGGCCTTTTTGGATTTTGGATTTGTGGGCATCGGGAAAATGAAAACGTCTCGTGTTCAGCAGCAGTTCATTGGCCTTCGCTACTATTGTGGTTCGAGTGTTGGAGTGGTGGAAACGTCCCGGAGCAACATGATCTTCGACTGACGGATTCCGGGATAATAAAACATGATACGTTCTGCCGTAAGCTCAGTTGCGTATGGATGCACGGCTGAAAACGCCGATAGCGGACGTCTCGGACTGAAGATTGTTGGCGGGTTTAAATAATGAACTTGGAAGCTTCCGTTATCGAGACGATGGAACAGGATATATCGCAACATGGGCCCGGCATCGGAAAGATTTTCAGTAATCACGACACCCGATCCGTCTTTTGCAAATGTCACATCTACGGTTCCGCGAAACACATTTTCGCTGAAATCAAGAGTGACGATAGCACTGGAGCCACTCGCCAAGCGGGCACCAGTCGCAGGCGAGAAAAGTTCATAACGTGATTGCTTCCGATCAACTCGTAGTCGCAGCCCCAAGCTTGAATCTTGCGAAAAATACTCTGCCGGCAAGACGCAACCAGGATGCGCCAGATTGGGAACGGGGCGTTTCGTCGAGCAGCTAACCAGAAGCGAACACCAAAGAAGTAGGAACGAGATTCGCACGGTCAGCGAATGAGGCTTGTGTGCAGTGTCCTACTTCAACTTCCCAAAAAGCTCCGCCTGCGGGCTGGCTTCGGGGGCGAGGCTTTTGCGTTGCTTGCCCATGACTTCCTTGTTGGTGCCGTCGGGGACGAGGACCGGGTAGTTGCCGTCGAAACACGCGAGGCAGAAGTTTTCCTTCGGCAGGCCCGTGGCCTTCACCATGCCGGGGACGCTGAGGTAGCCGATGCTGTCCGCACCGAGGTAGCCGGCGATGGCTGCGGTCGTGTGCTGGTTGGCGATGAGCTTTTTCGGATCGGGGAAATCAATGCCGTAGTGGCACGCGTGCTTGTGCGGCGGGCAGCTCACGCGGAGGTGGACTTCCTTTGCGCCGGATTCGCGGAGGCTCTCCACGCGGGCCATCGCGGTGGTGCCGCGCACGATGCTGTCGTCCACGATCACGACGCGCTTCCCGCGCACCATTTCCTGGATGAGGTTGAGCTTCACGCGCACATTGAAATCGCGGATGAGCTGCGAGGGCTGGAGAAAGGTGCGGCCGATGTAGTGATTGCGGACGAAGGCCTGCTCGTAGCGGATGCCGAGCTGCTCGGCGAAACCGAATGCGGCGTAGTTGCCGCTGTCTGGCACGGGGATAACAATATCGGCCTCCACGGGCGTCTCAATGGCGAGCTGGCGTCCCATTTCCGTGCGGACGCGCGCGACATTCACGCCCGAGATGATCGAATCGGGCCGCGCAAAATAGACATACTCGAACATGCAGAATGCGCTGCGGGTGTCGTCGAACGGACGTTCGCTACGGATGCCCTTTTCCCCAATGATGACGACCTCGCCGGGATCGATGTCGCGGATGAACTCGGCGCCGATGAGGTCGAAGGCACACGTCTCGCTCGTGAGCACGTAGCCGCCGTCCTTCAGCTTCCCGAGCGAGAGCGGGCGGAAGCCGTGCGGGTCGCGCACGCCGATGATTTCCGTCTCGGTCATCATCACGAGCGAGAACGCGCCCTGGATGCGGCGGAGCGCGGCGAGGACGTTGCCCTCGGTCGGCTGTGCGAGGAGGTGGAGGATGATCTCGCTGTCCACCGTCGTCTGAAAAATGGAGCCCTTCGCTTCGAGTTCGGCGCGGAGCAGGTGCGCGTTCACGAGGTTGCCATTGTGCCCGATGGCGATCTGGCCGCGCGCGCAGTCCACCATGAGCGGCTGCGCATTCGTGATCGTGCTGCTGCCGGTGGTCGAGTAGCGCACATGGCCGATGGCACGCGTGCCCTGCAGCCGCACGAGATCGCGCCCCTTGAAGACCTGCGACACGAGGCCCATGTCCACATGCCGCGCAAACTGCGAGCCGGATTCCCCGGCGGTGACGATGCCCGCGCTCTCCTGACCGCGGTGTTGGAGGGCGAAGAGACCGTAGTAGGTCAGCTCCGCCGCGTTTGGGTGACCGAACACGGCGAAGACGCCGCACTCGTGTTTCGGTTTGTGGTGGTTCACGCGAGGCAGGCGGCGGAGATACGGGGCATTGCGGATGCCGTCAAGCGGCGGACGAAATTCTGGAAAAAAAGAATCACGAGGTGACGGGCCGGTGCTCGGTCACTTTGCGCAGCGCGGTGTTCAGTTCGTGAATCTGCCACGCTGAGTTCACACGTTCGCCGTGGAGGTCGGTGATGTAGAGGCTGTCAATGGCCGCGCCTTTTTCCGTGGTGATGCGCGCGGCGGCGATGAGAAATTTCGCATCGCTCACCGCGCGGAGGACTTCATAGAGCAGGCCGATGCGATCGGGCGCGGCGATGTCCACGACGGTGTACTTTGGATTGATGTCCGGGTTGATCGTGATGCGCACGGGGAATTCGAGCGTGCGCTCCCACGACTGCGCGCGGCGCAGACGCTTCGCGAGCAGCGGCGCGAAGTCGTAGCTCTCCACCATGAGCGCCTCGTTCAGCAGCTTGCCGAGGCGCTGCATGTCGCGAACGTCCTCGACTGCTTGGAAGCGCGTCGTCGTCACGCGGAAGATGTCCAGCACGAGCCCGTCGTGCCGAGTGAAAATATCCGCACTCAGGATGCTCAGTTCATTCGCCGCGAGTGCGCCGGAGATGCGCGCGAGGAGCTGGTGGCGATCCCAGGTGCAGACCCAAAGTTCGCTGTGGCCGGCATTCGGATGCGGGACCCATCGCACGACGGGCTCGAGCGTCCCGGCCTCGCCCTCGAAATGCTTTTCGAGAAATTCGCGCACGAGCTTCAGGTGCCCCACGATCTCCTCCGGCTTGTGCGTCTGGAAATACCGCTCGGGCAGCGACGCAAAGTGCGCCTCGATCTCCAGCTCGAAATCGCCCGGCAATTTTTCAGTGACCACGGCCCTGAGTTCCTGCCGCTCGACATGGCGCAATTTGCGGAACCCTTCGCTGTCCGCGAGGCAGCGCGAAGCCTCGCGGTAGAGTTGCCATGAGAGCGACTCCGTCCAGCCGTTCCAGATTTTCTCGTCGCCCACGCCCATCCCGTCCGCGGCGGTGAGCAGCATGAGCGCGTCGAGATTTTCCTGGTGCCCGACGACCGCGGCGAAGGACTCGATCGTCGCCGGATCGGAAAGGTCGCGCTGCCTCGCGGTGCGCGACATGAGGTCGTGGTTGTCCACGAGGAAAATCAGCAGCTTCCTCTGCGCAGGCGTGAGCTGAAGGCGGCGCGCGACTTTCTGCGAGTTGATCGTGCTCTCGATCGCGTGGTGGCGGCTGTTCGCCGCCTTGCCCGTGTCGTGCAGGAGGATCGAGAGATAGAGAACGTACGGGTCTTCGAGCTTTTGGAAAAGTTCACGGTAGCCCTGGTGCCGCGGCTCCTCGGTGTCGAGCAGGCTGTCGAGCTTCTCCACGCAGACGAGCGTGTGCTCGTCCACCGTGTAGCGGTGGAAATATTCGTGCTGCACGAGCGCCGTGAGTTTTCCAAATTCCGGCATCCAACGCCCGAGGAAATCCACCCGGTGCATCGCGTGCAGGATGTGCCCGACCTGGCCCTTGTGCCGCAGGATGCTCGCGAAGACCTCTCGGTTCACCTTCCGGTAGCGGAAGGTGTTGTCCACATACTTCAGCCGCCGCCGCACGAGCTGCCGCAGCTCCGGGCTGATCCGCAGGCCGCGCAACTGGAGATGCTGGAAAAGCCGCATCATGCGCGCGCTGTCCTCCTTGAAAATCTGCCGGTCGCGGTAGCCGATGCGTCCGCCGCTTGCAATGAAGCCGTCGAACTCCTCGCGTTTCGTTTTCGTCCTCCGCACAAACGGGATGAACCGGAAAAATCCGCCCGGTTTTTTTTCCTCCACCGTCGGCAGCGCGAGACGCTCGGAGACCAGCTCGGTGAGCTCATAAATTGCGCGCGCGTGCCGGTAGTAGTCGCGCATGAGCGCCTCCGTGCGGAGCAGCACGTCGGGGAATCTCGCCTTGTACCCAAGCCGGTCCGCGAGATCCTTCTGGTTGCCGATGAGGATCACGTCCACATGCCGCCCGGTGAGCGAGTGCAGCTCGGTGCGGAGGCGGAAAATAAAATCGTAGGCGCGATCCAGTTCGCGCTGCTCGGACTCATTCAGATATTTTTTCTTCACCAGCTCGCCCGTCGTGCCCACGCGGTATTTGAAATACGCCATCCAGAGCAGGTTCTGGAAATCGCGCAGGCCGCCGCAGCCGTTCTTGATGTTCGGCTCCTGCATGTAAACGGTGCTCCCGTATTTCGAGTGGCGTGAAGTCTGGTCCGCGACGCGCGCGGCGAGGTAGTCCTCCGTGTGCCCGTCCACGCATGATTTCAAAAACCTCTTTTGAAAATCACCAAACAGCTCCTTGTCGCCCCACAGGTGCCGCGCCTCGAGCATTGCGGTCTTCGACTGCATCTCCTTATTCGCCTCCGCGAGCGTCTCGCTGAGGTTCCGCGTCGAGTGGCCCGGCGTGAAATCACACGCAAAAAGCATGTTCAGCACATCCGTCACCACGGCCTCGACGCCCTCCGGCAGCTTCAGGCGGCCCGCGTGGAGGAAGCCGATATCAATGTCGCTCTTCGGATTCAGCTCGCGCCGCCCGTAACCGCCGATCGCCATCAGCGTAAGCTTCGGCGGCTTGATCCCCTGCGCGCGGAGGTGCGCGACCGCAGTGGTCATGAGGTGGCAGATGAAATCATCAATCGTGTCCGCGCGCAGTTGGCCGGCCTCGATCCCGCCGGTCATGCTCCGGTGCCGGAGCTCGAGCCACTTTTCCTCGACGGCGAGCGCCTTCCGGTACGCGGCCATGCGCGCCTCGAACGAGGCCGGCCCGTCCGCATTCAGGCGGGACTCGATCTCCGCGAGCACCTTCGCAAAACGTCGCATCGGCTTTTGCAAAATAGGCGCGTGCTATGCCTGCGTGGCGAGCGAGAACGTCCGCTGCGACGGCGCGCCCGCCGTTCCGCGGACCTGCGCGTCATTCGCCGCGAGATGCGTGAGCGCGTGGAAAACAGCCTCCGGTTCCGCGCCGAGTGCCTGCGCAATCTGCTCCGCGGTCCGCGGCTCCTTGCTCAGCGACGCGCGCACCTTGAGCTGGAGCGCGAGCACCACTGCCGCGGCCTTCTTGCCAGCCTCCACGCCCGGCTGGTGATACGCGTTGATGTTCACGAGCGACGCGTAGAAGCCGACCGCGCGATCATAGAGCGCGATGATCGCGCCGACGGTCTGCGGCGTCACTTCCGGGATGCTCAAGGTCACGCTGTCGCGTCCGCTCTCGAACAGCGCCTGTCGCGTCCCGCGCAGGAAGCCCTGCAAATAATCGCCCGCCGTGATCCCCGGCTCCACCTCGATGCCAGGCGCGCTGCGCGCCTGGCGCACCTCGATGAATGTCGCGAAAAAATTATTCACACCGTCCCGGAGCTGCTGCACGTAAGCGTGCTGATCCGTCGAGCCCTTGTTGCCGTACACCGCGATGCCCTGGCTCACTTCCTTGCCGTCGAGATCGAGCTTCTTGCCGAGGCTCTCCATCACGAGCTGCTGGAGATATTTTGAAAATAGCGCGAGCCGATCCTTGTATGGCAGCACGACCATGTCCTTCGCACCACGCCCGCCGCCTGCGAAATGCCAGCTCAGCGCGAGCATCATCGCGGGATTCTTCCGCGTCTCCGTCGCGCGCGTCCACTCGTCCATCAGCGAAGCGCCTTCGAGGATGCCGCCGATCTCCAGACCTTGCAGCGCGAGCGGCAGCAGGCCCACCGCACTCATCACCGAAGTGCGCCCGCCCACCCAGTCCCACATCGGAAAACGCGCGATCCATTTTTTCTCCGTCGCATATTTGTCGAGCGGCGAACCGACGCCCGTCACCGCTGCCGCGTGCGATGCAAAATCAATCCCCGCCTTTTTGTACGCGGCCTCGGCCTCCAGCATTCCGTTCCGCGTCTCCGGCGTGCCGCCGCTTTTGGAAATGGTGATGACCAGCGTGTGATCCATCCGGTGCTCCAGCGTCTTGAGCGTGCGGTCAATGCCGTCCGGATCCGTGTTGTCGAAAAAGTGCAGCCGCATCCGGTCCTCCGAAGTCCCGAGCGCATCCGCGACGAACTGCGGCCCGAGCGCCGAGCCGCCGATGCCCACCACGAGCACGTCGGAAAAATCCCCGCCCTGATGCGTCCTCATCGCGAACTCCTTGATGTTCGCATAGCACGTCACGATTTCCTCGCGCAGCACATCATCCGGCGCGATCTCCGGCGTGCGCAGCCAGTAATGGCCGACCATCCGCTTCTCGTCCGGATTCGCGACCGCGCCCTTTTCCAGCTCCGCCATCGCCGCAAACGCCTTCTGCGCCGCGGGCTCCATGCCGGCGAGCCACGCATCGTCGAACCGCATCCGGCTCACATCCAGCGACACGCCGAGTTCCTCATCTGCGATATAAGACTGCTGAAATTTTCCCCAGAGCGAATTGGACATAGGGCGGCGAATGAAGCGTCCCCCGCCCGCCCGCGCAAGCTCAGCCGCTCCGGTGCAGTGTCCTAATCTTAATCCCCCCGCGCCCGCCGCGCTGCTCTGGCATGGAGTAAGATTAGGATTACGGTGAGGAGTCAGGCTGCCACACCCGCACTTGACGCCCCGCCCTTCCTCCCTATATCCCCCCGCGCCCCGTCCGCATGAAATCCACCGCTTTCGCCATCGCAATCACCACGCTGCTCGCGGGATGCGCCACCGATCCCCGACTGAGCAGCGACACCGTCTATCTCGGCGGACGCCGCGTCGCGAGCGGCCGCAGCGCCGGTGAGGACAAGCGCATGAACTTCGACAACGTGTCGTACTGGGATGGCAATAACGCGACCGGATCGCCACGCATCGCCATCAAGATCAGCGAACAGAAGGCGTATTTTTACAAGGCCGATCAACTCGTCGGCATTTCGATCCTCTCCACCGGGCGCGAGGGCTTTGGTACGCCGTCGGGCAGTTTCAAGATCCAGCAGAAGGACAGGGACCACGTCTCATCCCGCTTCGGCGACTACGTTAGCGCGGCCACCGGCGAGGTGATCAAAAAAGACACCGACCGCAACAAAGACCCGATGCCGAAGGGCGCAAAATACGACGGCGCGAAGATGCCATTTTTCATGCGCGTGAGCGGCGGCGTGGGCATGCACGAAGGCTTCCTGCCCGGCTATCCCGCCTCGCACGGCTGCATCCGCATGCCCGGCTTCATGGCCGAGGCGTTCTTCAACAGCGTGAGCGTCGGCACCCCCGTGAACATCTCCCCGTGAACATCTCCCCGTGAGCAGCGGCGTCCCCGAAATCTCAGTCACCGACGCGGCGAAATTGCTCGCCGGAAAAAATCCGCCGCGCCTCGTGGACGTGCGCGAGCCGGACGAATGGGACGTCGCAAAAATCCCCGGCGCGGAACTCCTCCCGCTCTCGCAGTGGCCCGCCATCGCGCTGGAAAAGCTCACCGAAAAATCGCAACCCCTCCTCATTCAGTGCCACCACGGCGGACGTTCCGCGCGCGCCGCCGCATGGCTGCTCCAGCAGGGCTTTACCGACGTGACGAATCTCGCCGGCGGCATTGATACGTGGGCCGTGGAAGTGGACGCCAAAGTGCCGCGCTACTGACCGCAGCAGTGAAGCGCCGCCGTCCCCGCCGGCCACAGCCAAACGGGAAGCGCAAATTTCTGGGTTTGCGAACGAAGAAAAAGTGATGCTCCGCATGATGCAACGGGGCCGCCGAGGACGGCAGCGCTCCACCAATTGCGCGCCCTTCATTTCCCCGCGCATCGGAAGCGCCACACTCGCGGCCACCACGCTCACGCAGGAGCAGGCGAATTTTTTTGAGACGAAAATCCGTCCCCTCCTCGCAGGCGAATGCCACGAGTGCCACGACGCAAAAAAGCAGAAGGGCGGCCTGCGTCTCGACTTCCGCGACGGCTGGAAGAAAGGCGGCGACTCCGGCGACACGATCATCCCCGGCAATCCCGAAAAAAGCCTGCTTCTGAAATCCATCCGCCACGACGATCCCGATCTGAAGATGCCTTCGAAGCGCCCGAAGCTCAGCGACGCCGTCATCGCCGACTTTGAAAGATGGATCGCGATGGGCGCGCCCGATCCGCGCGACCAGCCCGCAAAGCCCGACACCGTCCCGTGGGAAAAACTGCTCGCCGACCGCAAGACATGGCGGAGCCTCCAGCCGATCCGGAATCCGCCGCCGCCCGCCGTGAAAAACACCGCGTGGTCGAACACTGGGCGCTGCACCGGATGGATCTCGTGCGCTACGCCGACAGCCACGGCAGCGAGGGCGACCCCGAAATTCGCTAGCGGATTTCCGGATCGGAAGAACATGCTGGCACGCACGCGCGGGCTTCGCTGATAACCACCCGACTCCGCCCCCATTCCGCCCGTGAAAAAAGCACTCTCCCTCGTCATCTGGTCCATCGTCGCGCTGATCGGCGCAGGCGCGTATGCGGCCATCGCATTCAAGCGCGGCGAGCCGCTGAACTCCGGCTACATCCTCGCCGCCGCGCTCTGCACCTACGCGATCGGCTACCGCTTTTACTCGAAATGGATCGCGGCAAAAGTGCTCATGCTCGACGACCGCCGCGCGACACCGTGCGAAATCCACGAGGACGGCCGCGACTTTGTGAAGACGAACAAGTGGATCGTCTTCGGCCATCACTTCGCGGCCATCAGCGGGCCGGGGCCGCTCGTCGGGCCGGTGCTTGCGGCGCAGTTCGGCTACCTGCCAGGGACGCTGTGGATTTTGATCGGCGTGGTGCTCGGCGGTGCGGTGCAGGATTTCATCATCCTCGCATCCTCGATGCGGCGCGACGGGCGATCGCTCGGCCAGATGCTCAAGGACGAACTGAGCAAGGGCGCGGGTGCCGTGGGCACCATCGCAATTCTCTCGATCATGATCATCCTGCTCGCCGTGCTCGCGCTCGTCGTGGTGAACGCGCTCGCCGATTCGCCCTGGGGTGTCTTCACGGTCGCGGCGACCGTGCCGATCGCGATGCTCATGGGCGGCTACCTGCGCTGGGTGCGCGTGGGGAAAGTCCTCGAAGCCTCCGTCATCGGCGTGGCGCTGCTGCTCGCCGCGGTGTGGGGCGGCCAGCTAGTGGCGGAGAGCGCGACACTGCGTCCGTATTTCAAGATCGCCGCCGAGCCCCTCGCGTGGTCGGTGATCATCTACGGCTTCGCTGCCAGCGTGCTCCCGGTGTGGCTGCTGCTCGCGCCGCGCGACTACCTCAGCACCTTCATGAAGCTCGGCACGATCTTCGCACTCGCGATCGGGACTCTGATCCTCCTGCCGGAACTGCGGATGCCCGCGGTCTCGTCGTTCATTGACGGCTCCGGGCCGGTGGTGCCGGGCAAGCTGTTTCCGTTCTGTTTCATCACCATCGCGTGCGGCGCCATCAGCGGATTCCACACTCTCATCTCCAGCGGCGTGACGCCAAAAATCATCGCCCGCGAGCGGCACGCGCGCTCCGTGGGCTACGGCGCGATGTGCCTCGAATCTCTCGTCGCCATCATGGCAATCATCGCCGCCTGCACGCTGGAGCCCGGCGTTTACCTGAGCGTGAACATGAAGGGCTCGCCCACGGAAGTCGTGGCAAAGGCGTCGGCATTCGGGCCCGAATATGCGGTCACCGAAGCGCAGATGACCGACCTTGCCAGCAAGGTGAAGGAAGACTCGCTCATCGGCCGCACCGGCGGCGCATCCACGCTCGCGCTCGGCATGGCGCAGCTTTTTGCACGGCTGCCGTTCTTCAGCGGCGACTGGCTGGGCCGATGGTATCACTTCGCACTCATGTTCGAGGCGCTGTTTATTTTGACCACGCTCGACGCCGGCACGCGGGTCGGCCGCTACATGCTGCAGGACGCGCTTGGCAATGTGAACGGCTGGCTCGGCGACGTGAAGAACACCTTCGCGGGCATCGTCGCCAGCGCGCTCGTCGTCGCGCTGTGGGGCTGGTTCCTCATCGGCGGCGTGCGTGATCCGGATGGCGGCATCAAGGCCCTCTGGCCCATCTTCGGCATCGCAAACCAGCTCCTCGCGAGCATCGCGCTCTGCCTCGGCACGACGATCCTTTTGAAAATGGGGCTGCGCAGAAATCCGGCAAAACCCGCGCTCGCGCTCGTCACGCTGCTCCCGCTGTGCTGGCTGCTCACCGTCACCGGCACGGCGGCGGTGCAGAAAATCTGGCATGAAAAACCGAGCATCGGATTTCTCGCGAAGGCAGCCGACATCGCTGCGAAGGACATCCCGAAGGCCGAGGCCGCAGTGCTGGCTGCCGGAGCCGACGAGGCCGCATTGAAAAAGGCGAAGGCCGCGGTGAAGAGCGCGCAGGCGCAGCGCTCCAACATGAATCTAAACGCAGGCGTGACCGGCACTTTCCTCGCGCTCGTCGTGATCATCGTCCTGCTCAGCGTGCGCGAGTGGCTGCGGCTCCTGGACGGATCGCGCGAGCCGAAGCTCAGCGAGACCGAACCCGTGTGGCTCCCCGCCGAGCGTGCCGCCGCGAATCCCGCCGGCGCGATGGGCGCCATCGCCATCGGCGCGCTGCTGCTCAAGGAACTCAGCGGCGAGGCCGCGATCGATCGTGAGCGCGCAGCGCAGGCGTGCGAGTGCGCGAAGGATCCCGCGAAGGCGCGGCGCAACGTCTTCCTCAGCGCAACCGAGCGGCAGTTCCGCTCGCCGAACCGCTGCTGCTGATACGATTTACACGGTCAAATTGCGAGAATGAGGTGCGGTGCGAAGCGAAAGGAGCAGGACGGCGAGTCTTGGGTAGCGCGGGCGTCCCGCGCTACCCGATGCACGCCGTCCTGCTCATTCAGGCGTCGGCTCGTTTCGGAGAAGCGTGATGACACGGTTCCCGGAAAAAAGATCTCCCGCGCGGTGGATGGGAAAACACGGCCTGCCAAAGCACAGCGCCTACTTTGGCGCTGGCTCCGCAGGCGTCCGCACTTCCGCTCGGAATGCAGGACGCCCCGCGGGCCGGATGCCGGTCATCGTCTCGACCAGCGCGAGATGCCCGCGAAATTGAGGAAGCGTCTGCTCGGCAAGATTGCGGATCGTCGGGTCCTCCGACTTCGCGCCGAGTTCATAGGTCGCGATGGCGAGCCGGTCGGCTTCGCGGAAAGAATCGAGGAGCATCTTTTGCAATTTCACACCCTCGATTTTTCCGAGCTTCTCCGCGAGGCGGTCCGTGGGCGCGTCCAGTTCCTCGGGCACTTTGATTTTCCGCATCTCCGCGACGGTCCTCAGCACTGCGCCCTGCGCGGCGAGCGTCTTCACGAGTTCCTCGCCGAAATTGCGCATGTCCGGATTCGCCGTGCGCGGCACCTGGCTCGCGAGATAGCGGAACGTCTGCCCGAGTTCGATCGCCTTTGAGAGGAACGTCATCTCGATCCCGTTCAGATCGGAATCAATCAGCCCACCCGCAGGCTTCTTCCTGCCCGATTGCTCGGCGGGAACCGCAGGCACCGCGGGCTTCGTCGCCTTCGGCGCGGCATCCGCGGAGATGGTGAGCACACACAGGATCGCGGCTGCGGCGAGAATGCGTGGCGGGAGGGACATGCGCTTCGTCGGAAAAGTCACCCGAGCAGCTTCGCGAGGAGATCGTTCACGACCTGCGGATTGGCCTTGCCCTGCGAAATTTTCAACACCTGACCCTTGAGAAAATTGATGCTGCCGAGCTTGCCCGCCTTGTATTCACCGACGGCCTTCGGGTTTGCGTCCATCACCTGTTTGCACAGCGCCTCGATCGCGCCGGTGTCGCTCACCTGCTCCAGCCCGCGCTCCTTCACGATCTGCGCGGCGGGTTTTCCGCTCGCGAACATCTCGGCAAAAACCTCCTTGCCCTGCTTCGAGCTGATCTTGCCGTCGTCAATGAGGTTCACGAGTTCATCGAGCGCGTGCGCGCTGACCGGGCAGTTGCTGATCGTCTTCTCCGCCGCGGTGAGCGCGCTGAGCAGATCGTTGATGATCCAGTTCGCGACGTTCTTCGGCTTCTTCGCACCCTTCGCGGCGGTGTCGAAATATTCCGCAAGCGTGCGCTCGCTCGCGAGCACGCTGGCGTCGTAGCCCGTCACGCTGTACTCGGCGACGAAGCGGTCGCGCTTTTCGCCCGGCAGTTCCGGACGCTTCGCGCGCACCTCGGCCATGAAGACCGTCGTATCCACGGGCAGCAGGTCGGGGTCGGGAAAGTAGCGGTAGTCGTGCGAGCTTTCCTTCGTCCGCTGATGGCGCGTCTGGCCCGTCGCGTCGTCCCATCCGCGCGTGCTCTGCACGAGCTTCTCGCCGCGCTCGCACGCGTCGGTTTGGCGCTCAATTTCGTACGCGACCGCGCGGCGCACAGCGGAGATTGAGTTCATGTTTTTGATTTCGATTTTCACGCCGAGTTCCTTCTGCCCCTCGGGTCGCACGGAGACGTTGCAATCGCAGCGGAGCTGGCCCTTTTCCATGTCGGCATCGCTCACGCCGCCGTAGATGAGGATCTGTTGCAGGCTGGTGAGATAGGCGAACGCCTCCTCGGGCGTCTCAATGTCCGGCTCGCTCACGATCTCCATGAGCGGCGTTCCGGCGCGGTTGAAATCAATGCCGCTGTTCGACTCAAAGTGCGTGGATTTCGCCACGTCCTCCTCGAGATGGATGCGCGTGAGCTTCACGACCTTGCCGGGGTTTGCGATGCTCTTCTGCACGTCCTTCGGATACGCGAACTCGTGCAGCGGCACGCCGCCGCCGATGCAGATCGGCAGGTCGAACTGCGTGATCTGGTAGTTCTTCGGCATGTCCGGGTAGAAATAATTCTTCCGGTCGAATTTGCACTTCGGCGCGATGTCGCAGCCGAGCATGATGCCCGCGAGCGCGGTCATTTTCAGCGCCTCGCCATTCATCACCGGCAGTGCGCCTGGGTAGCCGAGGCACACGGGGCAGACCTGCGAATTCGGCTGCGCGCCGTAGCCGACAGGGCAGGCGCAGAACATCTTGCTGCTGGTCTTGAGCTGAACGTGGACCTCGAGTCCAATGGTGGGAATGTAGCGGGGCATGGGTGGAAAAAATTACGGCGCACCGGCGGGCGGAGGCGTCACAAGCGCTTCACGCGGCAGCTCCGAGGGGTCCGCTGACGCCTTGGGCTTCGGCTTCTCCAGCGCGTAGTCGAGCGCCTTCTCAAACTCCATCTTCTCCATCGCCGCCTTGAAATCGGCATCGGTCGCAAGGGCGAGTATTTTCTCGTGGCGCAGCAGTTTCACGAAACTGTGGTTTTCAAGCAGCTTGAAGACCTCGGGGTCATTCTTCACCGCGACCAGCTTCGGATGCTGCGCGAGCTTCGCGACACCGGGATACAACAGGAACCGATCCACCGCCTCGGGACGCGATGCCATGATGCCGATCTTCGCAATCGTCGCGAACACATGGGTCGTGGATGACGCCTCGTATCGTTTGAGAAATTTCCCGGACGCGCCTTCGTCCAGCCCGTCCTTGAGCTTTGCAAAATTCCGCACCAGCGGCCCGGGATCGGGTGGAGCTTGGGCATTCGGGATCTGTTTCTCCTGCGCACGGTCTTCCATCTGCGCTTTCGCAACCGTGCCGATCGCGCGCACGAGATCGGTCGTGATCAGGAACATGAACGTTCCAAACGCTACGCCGAGAATCGCCCCGAGCATCCCATAACTCAGGCGGACGCTGACCTTCGGCTGATCCGCGGTGCGCTTGAACAGCCAGCGCCGCAAGCCGTGGACGCCGAGAAATGTCGCGAGCCCCACCGCCGCGCCGGCGATGATTTTTATGATCTGCGGCGGATACTTCAGGAACGCAAAGACGGGCGCCGCGCTCGATGCGCCATAGTAGGCTGCGCCGTACGCGCATGCGATGGCCGCGAGCGTCATGAGCTGCCGCGCGATGCCCTGCTTCCAGCCGCTCCAGCCGAGCGCGGCGACGCCGATCGCCGACACACAGTAGTACGCTGTCTTGAGAAAATCTGCGCTGACGTCCATCGAGGCTCAGAGAGTGCCGCATTGCCCGCGGTGGCGCAATGCGTGATCGCAAAGCACGAGCGCGGCCATCGCCTCGACCATCGGCACCGCGCGCGGAAGCACGCAGGGATCGTGGCGTCCGCGCGCCTTCAGCACGGCGGCCTCGCCCGAGACATTCACGGTGTCCTGCGCCTGGAAGATCGTCGCTGTCGGCTTGAACGCAGTGCGGAAAAAAATGGTCTCGCCATTGCTGATGCCGCCCTGGATTCCACCGCTGCGGTTCGTGCGCGTGCGCACGCTGCCGCCGCGCATCTCGAAAGCATCGTTGTGCTCGCTACCCTTCTGCAAAGTGCCCGCAAAGCCGCTGCCGATCTCGAAGCCTTTCGTCGCCGGAAGCGAGAGCATCGCCTTCGCGAGTTCTGCTTCGAGTTTGTCAAACACCGGCTCGCCCCATCCCGGCGGCACACCGCGGATCGCGCATTCGATCACGCCACCGACACTGTCGCCTTCGCTGCGCACCTGCTTGATGAATTCGATCATCTTCACCGCCATCGCAGGATCGGGACACCGCACGATGTTCGCCTCCACGTCTGCGAGCTTCACGGTCTCAGGATCCACATCGGCCACGAGCGAATGCACCGACTTCACATACGCGACGATCTCCAGCGCGGGCGCAAACTGCGCGAGCACCTTCTTCGCGACGGCCGCCGCAGCCACGCGCCCGATCGTCTCGCGCGCCGACGCGCGTCCCCCACCCTGCCAGTTCCGGATGCCGAACTTCGCCTGATACGTGTAGTCCGCATGCGACGGTCGGAACGTCGTCTCCATCTCCGTGTAGGATTCAGGCCGCGCGTCCTTGTTAAAAACGACGACCGCGATCGGAGTGCCAATGGTCTTCCCCTCGAAGACGCCGCTCAAAATCTTGCACTGATCCTCCTCCGCACGCGGCGTGACGATTTCACTCTGCCCCGGCCTGCGGCGATCCAGATCGCGCTGGATTTCCTCCTCGGAAATTTCGATCCGCGGCGGGCAGCCATCCACCGTCACGCCGACCGCGCCACCGTGCGATTCGCCGAAGGTGGAGATGCGGAAACTGTGACCGTACTGGCTGGACATGGAACGCTGAGAGATGGATTGCGGGCCGGAACTTGGCAAGCGGAACCAAAGCCGCAAACTGCGCCGGGACACCTTTCCAGCTCACTCCCGTCTTACCGCCGATCCCGTGCAAAAATCGAATTTGCGACACGCAAAAAATGCGAAATTTCGCGCGGCGACCGTCCTCCGAAATCCACCGGAGCCGCCGATGTTCATGCGCGAGCGATTTTGCCCGCTCTCAGCAGGGCCATGATCGTGCTCGCCGGATAAAGATCCAGAGCCGGTCAAAATTGAGCGCCGCGGTTTTTGGGTTCGCTCGGCGCGGATACCCGGCCGCTTCGCACCCTGAGTCTGCCCGTCGCACGGCTGGCAGACTCTTTCATCTGCCGACCACCTCATCTTCGATTTGAATCGTTCCTGATGATGATCCCGAAGGTCAGCATGAGCGCGAACATGACCACGCAGATGAAGAACGCGATTTTTGCCACCGCAACCGTCGCGTGAGGGATGTCCGCGAACCCCATCACACCGGCAATCAGCGCGATGAACGCAAAGACGAAAGCGCATCCGAACATGCCCCTTTTTAACGACCGGATCGCGTGATTCCATTCGATGCCCGTTCTTCGCTGTGGTGGATGTGCGTTCATGTTCACCTCCAAGGCTCGGTTTCAGCATACCCGATCTGCACGTAAACGAAAGGAGGTTCGCTGTTCTGCCGTTCGTAAATCTCCCTCACGCCGTCGGCAACAGTCAGGTCGCATAAATCTGGCGCAACCGAGCCTTCCACAATCGCTCCGTCCTGGCTGCCCCCGATGAACTGGATTGGAAATGTTTCGGTCATTGCGTGATCACCCGCAGGCGAGCTGGGTGGAGAGCTTCCCGGTGACCGGGTCCACATCCATGCTCGCACAAAGCTCATCGGCCTCCACAAACCGCAGAGTGAAATGCACGACTCCGTCAATTGAAACATCGCTGCTCAATTTCATACCGAAACGCTCAAGCTTCTTCTTTTCGAGCGTGTTCAAAAGCGTACGGAACTGACCCGAACTGAGGTCGCCGCACGAAAGCCATTTGGCCATCTCCTCCAGCTCGCCGGAGAGTTCCTTGCAGATTTCGTCATGCTTCGTCGTCACCTTCATACCGACGAATCGCGCCTGGTGCCCTGGTTGGCTTCATAAAGTGATCCTCCATGCCATCACGAACCGCACGACCGGGAGCCGCACGAGATGCGATTCTGAGACATGCTGCTCATTGTCGCAATTCTCATCCTGCTCTTATGGGGCGGTGGATTCGCTTTTCAGATCGCCGGTGCGTTCATCCACGTCCTGCTCGTCGTCGCTCTGGTGGTGTTCATTCTTCACTTTGCCCGTCGCTGAAAGGCCCAGCGCCAGAGTTCCCTGCCTTTTGAATGCTTCCGCGAGCGTCTGGACCTCCCGGAAAACCTTCAGGACGACGTCAGAAAAGCCTGCGAAGGAACGATGATTTTCACCTGAATCGCGAATGAACAGTTCCCGTTTCAAAAACCCTTCTGCCGCGGGCTCGAAAAAACTTCCGCTCCACGTCCCCATATTTTTTTACGAACGACGAATTGCCGCCGTGAATGCTGGTGGGGTTTGCTCCGGCAGGTGCTTTTCGACATGCGGGCAGATTCCAACAGTTGCAATTTTTTTGACCTCAAATGGATTGCTTCGCGATCGGACGGGAATTCATGAGCGACAATGAAACCCCACCATCACCGCGCTGGAACCCTGTTTCCATGCCGGTTTCCGGGCGAAACCGGCAGTGGGTCGGGCGAGACTCGAACTCGCAACCAACGCCTTAAAAGGGCGCTGCTCTACCATTGAGCTACCGACCCGGTTTGCCGAAAGGAGCGGTGCAACTAAGGCACAGTGCCGCGTGACGCAAGCGGGAAACGAAGCAAGCCGCCGGCTCCTTCACAATGACACTGGCGGCAAAAGCCGCTAGCGTCCGCGATCCTGATGGCATTCCCGAAAATTTCAAAATCCGCGCGCTGGAAAATCTTGATCGTCGTGCTGCTTGCCGCGGTCGTGTCCGGCGTCGTGTGGAAATGGCCGGAGATTGAGACGTGGCTTTTTCCTCCGCCGCCGGTGATCACGACGCCTCAGCTTGCGTGCGCGGAGGTGCAGGGACGCTCGATCTATTTCAACAGCATCGCGCTGCCGGGACTGGAAAAATTCCGACCTGATCTGCTGACGCCCGAGGATCGCGATCCCGCGAGTTCGCGGCGTCGCGCGTTCGTGCAGGCGCCGCAGAATCCGAAGCTCTTCCGTCAACTGGATCGCCAGTTCCGCTTCGACACGCTGGTGCTCGTGGGCGACCCGAGCAATTACCAGCGGCTCCTCGATCATCTCCTCGATCCGGCACCGGAGAAGCGCGACTTCCGCCTCGTGTATCTTGATCACTGGGCGTGCATTTTCAAACGCGATGCGGCGCGCGCGTGGGAGCCCGCCGACGCCGGCCCCGTGCGCCAACGCCTCGGAAAAATCCGTGCGCGGGATCAGGCGACGTTCCTCGCGATGGCGGCGGGAAAGATGCTCGCCATCCGGATGCCGGATGCGGCGAAGCGCTGGCTCGACGAGGCGCAGGCGCTCGACAGCCGCTCGCTCGACGTGCTCGGCGGGCTTGCGGGATACAAGATCTCCATCGGCCGGTGGATCGAGGCGGAGGCACTGGCGGACAAGGCGCTGAAAAAAAATCCCGAGTTCGTCCCCGCGCTTGCGGCGAAGATCACGGCGATGCGCGCGACGAAGCATCACAAGGACGCGTTCATTTTTTCCAAGCGCCTGAACGAGCTGCTGCCCGAGGAGCCCATGCGGCTCTGGCAGCACGCGCAGCTCGCGCACGAGGCGCGCGAGAATGTCGCCGAGATTGCGGCGCTCACGCGGCTCGTCGCACTCGCACGCGAGGACGGGCGGCCCGCGGCGGAATATGAATTCCGCCTCGGCGAGGCGCACGCGTTCGAGGCGATCAACAACGCCGAACATGCGCGCGAGGCTCTCGAACACCTCCGCCGCGCAGTGGCTGATCCGCTGCTCTCCGCGGAGCAGCGGAAATTTGCCGAGGAAAGAATCACAATCATCCGTGAGCGCACCAAGCTGAAGTGATGCCGCCGGCGGCTCAGATCGGATGAAACCACGAATGGACACGAGTACGGACGAATGGGATCTTGAGAGGACGAGTTACGCGGAGCTGCAGCGCATGTACTCCATTCGTGTCTTTTCGTGTCCATTCGTGGTTTTAATCCAAATGTGACCCGACGTCCGCGCGGTTTGCAAAACCCGCGCGACGATCCGAGTCTCCTGCACTTTTTCCCGCCGTGATTTTTTCCAGACCCGCCATCGCCGCCCTGTGTGCCATGCTCGCGACCGCCGCCCCGCTGCACGCCGATGAGCTGATCTCGATTCATGGCGCGATGGTCGCCGCGGAGCCGGTGAACGCCGCCGCGGCGCAGATCAAAAAAGAGACGGGGCTGGATTTCCGCATCGTGAGCGACGGCGGAAGCGGCGGCGCGGTCGCCAGCATCGGCGAGGATGTCGCGGAGGTCGCGCTCCTCAGCAGAAAGATAACGCCACAGGAGCACGCCGCCTGGCCAGACAAGGCGTTTCACGAGGTGCAGTTCGGCAAGCAGGCGCTGCTCATCGTCGTCCCCTCCCAGGTGTGGGACGGCGGCGTCCGCGCACTCACGAAGGATCAGCTCCGCGGCATTTACGAGGGCCGCGTGAAGAACTGGAAGGCGCTCGGCGGAGAGGATCGCAAGATCACATTTTACAACCGCGACGTGCGGACCAGCGCGTGGGAGCTGCTGATGTTTTTCCTCTACGACGACATCCGCAAGGCGCCGCCGAGCGAGGCCGAGGTGCTTGTCGAGCCGAGCGATGTGACGACTGCGGTGGAATTCAACGGAGGCTCGATCTGCGTGCTCGAATACGCCGCGCCGAAGCCCGCCGCGGTCCACGCGCTCGGCATCCGGCTTGCCGACGGCTCCGTCGCGGAGCCGACCGCGAAGGAGATCGCCGCGGGCCGCTACGAGCTCTCGCGCCCGCTCGTCATCGCCACTCCGCGCAAGCCTGCGGGAAAGGTGCGGCGCTTCGTTGATTTCATGCTCGGACCGGCCGGGCAGGCGTTCCTGAACAAAACCGGGCATCTCTCGAACGCAGATCTCGACGCGAAGTGAGCGCCCGCAAATTCCTTTTGCACACCCAGACTGGGCGACTAGCCTCCGCGCGCCATGCACCAGTCCGCGAGCCAAAAGGCCGCACAATCATCGTCCCCGCTCACCCCTTGTGATTCATTTCCACCGCGCCACCTCGGCTCCGGCGACGACGCCATCTCGGAGATGCTCACGGCCCTCGGCTTGCGGGACATCGAGGAACTGATCGATCGCACCGTCCCCGCGGCGATCCGGAATCACGAGCCGCTGAACCTTCCGTGGGCGCTCGGCGAGAGCGCGGCGATCGAGGAATTGCGCGCCATCGCTTCCAAGAACCGCATTTTCAAAAGCTACCTCGGGCAGGGCTACTACGACTGCATCGTGCCGCCGGTGATCCAGCGAAACATCCTCGAGAATCCCGGCTGGTACACGGCCTACACGCCGTATCAGGCGGAGATTTCGCAGGGCCGTCTCGAGGCGCTGCTGAATTTCCAGACGATGATCGCCGACCTCACCGGGCTGCCCGTCTCGAACGGCTCGCTGCTCGACGAGGCGACCGCCGCCGCCGAGGCGATGCACATGGCGCTGGCGTTAAACAAGGACGACGCCGCGAAGTCCGTATTCATCTCGCAGCGCTGTCATCCGCAGACGATCGCCGTCGTGCAGACGCGCGCGGAACCGCTCGGCGTGCGGGTGAATGTCGGCGACGAACGCACGTTCATCCCGAGCGGTCACTACTGCGCGGTGATCGTGCAGTATCCCGACACGCTCGGCGGCATCCACGACTACTCCGCGCTTTTTGAAAAGGCGCACGCCGCCGGCATGCTGTGCATCTGCGCCGCGGATCCGCTCGCTCTCGTGCTGTTGCGCAAGCCTTCGGAGTTTGGCGCGGACATCGTGGTCGGCAGCACGCAGCGGTTTGGCGTGCCGATGGGATTCGGAGGACCGCACGCGGGCTACCTCGCGACGAAGGATGAATTCAAGCGCGTGATGCCGGGCCGCCTCGTCGGCGTGTCGAAGGACTCGCATGGCAACCCCGCATTCCGCCTCTCGCTCCAGACGCGCGAGCAGCACATCCGCCGCGACAAGGCGACCTCGAACATCTGCACCGCGCAGGTGCTCCTCGCGGTGATGGCCTCGATGTATGCCGTCTATCACGGCCCCGGCGGGCTGAGGAAAATCGCATCGCGCGTGCATCTCGCCGCGCGCACCTTCGCCGCGGGGATCGCGAAGCTCGGACGTAAATTTTCCGTCGCCGCGGAACCGTTCTTCGACACCGTCCACGTCACCGTTCCAGAGGCGGATCACGCGGCGATCCTCGCGACCGCGCGCGCGATGAAGATCAATCTCCGCGCAGCCGGCACGACCGCCTTCTGCGTCGCGCTCGACGAGACGACCACCGCCGCAGACATCGAGAACCTTGTGAGCGTCTTCAATCTCGCACGTGCACATGAGACAGAGATCGAGGTGCTCGCGCTGGAAGCCGCGGAAAACATCCCCGCCGCACACCGCCGCACCGGCGCGCTGCTCGCGCATCCCGTCTTCAATTCGCACCACACCGAGCACGAGATGCTGCGCTACATGCGCCGCCTGGAGTCGCGCGATCTCTCGCTCACGCACTCGATGATTTCGCTCGGCTCCTGCACGATGAAGCTGAACGCGACGAGCGAGATGTTCCCCGTGACGTGGCCCGAGTTCGGCAAGCTGCACCCGTACGCACCCGCCGAGCAGACCGCGGGCTATCGCGAGATGTGCGCGCAGCTCTCCGTGTGGCTCGCAGAAATCACCGGCCTGCCGGGCGTCTCGCTCGAGCCGAACGCCGGCTCGCAGGGCGAATATGCGGGCCTCCTTTGCATCCGCAAATTCCACGAGTCGCGCCGCGAGCCGCACCGCGACATCTGCCTCATCCCCACGAGCGCGCACGGCACAAATCCCGCGAGCGCAGTCATGGCCGGCATGAAAGTCATCCCGGTGAAATGCGACACGCTCGGCAATGTGGACCTCGCCGACCTGCGCGACAAGGCGCTGCTCCACGCGGCAAATCTCGCCGCGTGCATGATCACGTATCCGAGCACGCATGGGGTCTTCGAGGAGACGGTCACGGAAATTTGCAGCCTCATCCACAGTCACGGCGGATTCGTTTACATGGACGGCGCGAACATGAACGCACAAGTCGGCCTCACGAGCCCCGGACGCATCGGCGCGGACGTGTGCCATCTGAATTTGCACAAGACCTTCTGCATCCCGCACGGCGGCGGCGGCCCCGGCATGGGCCCGATCTGCGTCTCGGAAAAACTCACGCCATTTCTCCCGCTCACCGATCGCATCGGGCCGGGGAAAAACACCGGCGCGATTTCCGCAGCGGCATTCAGCAGCGCGAGCATCCTGCCGATCCCGTGGATGTACATCCGCATGATGGGCGCCGACGGCCTCACCGACGCGACGAAGCTCGCGATCCTGAACGCAAACTACATCGCGCACCGTCTGGAAAAACATTTCCCCGTCCTCTATCGCGGATCGCAAGGGACGGTCGCGCACGAGTGCATCGTGGATCTGCGCGGCTTCAAACTCACGACCGCGGAAGACGTGGCAAAGCGGCTCATGGATTTCGGATTCCACGCACCGACGCTGAGCTGGCCCGTCGCCGGCACGCTCATGATCGAGCCGACCGAGAGCGAGCCGAAGGCCGAGCTGGATCGTTTCTGCGATGCGATGCTCGCCATCCACGCCGAGATGGTTGCCGTCGAATCCGGCGCGATGCACGCGACCGACAACCCGCTGAAAAACGCGCCGCATACCGCGCGCGCCGTGACCGCGGACGACTGGACGCACGCCTACACGCGCGAGCAGCAACCCGCTGAAAAACGCGCCGCATACCGCGCGCGCCGTGACCGCGGACGACTGGACGCACGCCTACACGCGCGAGCAGGCAGCATGGCCCGCACCGTGGCTGCGCGAGTTCAAATTCTGGCCGCGCGTCGGCCGCGTGGACAGCGTCTTTGGCGACCGCCACCTCGTGTGCACGTGCCCGAGCGTGGAGGAATTTGCGGCGGCAAAGTAGGCAGGCCACACTGCGCACACCCTCACGGGCGATCCGCGCATCCTCGCCGGCCTACTTCTTTTCCAACACCCAGATATTCCGGAACACGACAGGGTTGCCGTGGTTCTGGATCTGGATCGGGCCGGGGCCGGGGCCGTCTTTTCGTCCGGCGGAAGTCGTCGAGCTGTTCACTTCCGCGTGATCGTGGATGAGCACGCCATTGTGCTTCACCGTCACGTTTGCGTCCTTGAGCTTCTTCCCGTCCGCGTCCCATTTCGCTGCGACAAAATCCATGTCGTACGTCTGCCAGCTCAGCGGCGGGTAGCACATGTTCACGAGCGGCTTGTGCTTCGTGTAGATGCCGCCGCACTCGTTGTTCTCGCCCTTGAGTCCGAAGGAATCCAGCACCTGCACCTCGAAGCGATCCTGGAGATAGACGCCGCTGTTCCCGCGCCCCTGGCCGCGCGCCGCGGGCATGAATGGCAGGCGAAATTCGACATGCAGCGTGAAGTCGCCAAACTCCTGCCTGCTCACCACGCCGCACTGGAGATTGCCGTCCGCGTCGATCTTGCCGTTCTTCCACGCGTCGGCGGTCTTGCCGTCGAAAAGCACGGTCGCGCCGGAGGGCGGTGTCGCACCGAGCGTCGGCGACTTGCGTTCGACGCGCTTCAGCGTGCGCTTCTGCCCATCGGTGCCCGCGCCCTTCAGTTCGCCATTTGCGACCGTCGCCTCCCACACCGCATTTTTGAAATGCACCGCGCCACCTTCGAGCACGCCCTCGATTTCCTGATTCTTCTTCGCGTCGGGCGTCGCCCCCGGCAGCCCGCTATCCCAGCCCACAAGCCGGAATTTTCCGCCGCCCAGTGCGATCACCTGCGCGCCGCAATTCTCCCCGGCGTACTCGCCTTGGAGCAGGAAGTCCGCACCCGCCGAGGCGGGATCGGTGAAGACATTTTCCGCAGCGCAAGACGTCGCTGCGAAGGCACATGTTGCCAGGGAAATGGCGAGGAGTCCGGGGATCATCGCGCGCAGTCTTCCCGACATCGCGCGGCAGTCAAACAGGAACACCAAAATGGCGCGACGCCGCATCATTTCAGGCTGGCACTGCACACACCGGGCGGCTAGCAGACTCAGACGTGATTCCCATGGCTGATTTTCTTCCCACCGCCGCGATCCGAGGCGTGACCCCGTGAAAATTGACCGCTCCCATTCTCTCTGGATCCTCTTCGTGGCACTCGTGACGGCCGTGTGCGGCTTTCTTTTTGTCGCAAATTTTTTACCGCATCGCCTGCCGTTTGCGTTCTCGCTGCCCGCCTTCCTCGGCCCCGTGCCGCCGCTGCGCCGGACCTTTGGCGGCACTCCGCTCGGCCTGATTTTTGGCTCCGCTGCGTTTCTGATTTTCCTTTTCGCAGCCGCCCTCGGCATCCGGAAAAAGAAACGCACATGGCCGATCGGCAACGTGCAGTGGTGGCTGAAGGCGCACATCTGGCTCACCGTCCTCACGCTCCCGCTCGTGCTATTTCACTGCGGCTTCCATCTCGGCGGCTGGCACACGGGCGGGCTCATGTTGCTCTACACAGTCGTGATGGTGTCGGGCGTCGTCGGCATCGTGCTCCAGCAATTTGTGCCGGGCCTCATGCGCGAACGCCTCGCGCGGGAGGTCGTGTTCGAGGAAATCCCGCACCTGCGCGGGCTGCTCTTGCAGGCCGCTGAGGAACTGCGCGAGGATTTGAAAGACAGTCAGCCCGCCACGGGCGCGGCGACATCGGCGGATGCCGACCAGCAATCACTCCCCGCGATCACCCGGTTTCTCGATCAGGAGTGCATCCCGTATCTCTCCGCGAAAAATGGAAGCCATCTTCCCCTCGGCCACGAGCGCGCCGCCGCCGCCGCCTTTTCGTCGCTGAGGCTGAACACCGATCCGAAGTGGAAGCCGCGCATAGATCTGATCCAGAAATGGTGCGATGAACGCCGCATGATGGATTTTCAGACACGCCTCCACCACCTGCTGCACGGCTGGCTCATCGTCCATGTCCCCTCGTCCATCGCGCTGCTCATCGGCACCGCGTGGCACGCCCTCGCCGCGGTCAGCTTTGTCGCAGTTCCAAATTAGGCTGCACGCATGGACGACACCTCTCCCACGCAGAAGCAGCGCGCCGGGCTCTACGCCGGGAACCTCGGCTACTTCCGCAAGCCGCACTATCTCCGCAGGCTCAGGCTGTGGTGCTTCCTTGCAACGTTGATTCTGTCATTAGTCACGGTGGTCAGTTACCGTTATTGGAAAAGGGACAACCTATTCAGCAAAGGCGCGCTCTCACAGGGCCACGCGCGGCTCGCCCAGGACTGCCGCGCATGCCACACCGGCGCGCAGACCGATGCGCTGAAGGCCCGCCTGTCAGAATCGAAGGATGCGCGTTCAATTCCGGGAATCGTCAAAACCATTTTCTCCACCAAGAACCCCGGCAATGGATCGCCACACGCGCACACGGCTGCATTCCCGGCAATGGATCAGGCCTGCCTGAGCTGCCATCCGGCGTTTGGCCTTCATCTCCCACAATCATCCGACCTGAAGCTGCACGCCGTGGCCGCCGGGGCCGTGTCTGTCCGCGCGGAGAATTGCCTCGTCTGCCATCGCGAACACATGGGCAGCGCACGCATGGCGCTGCCGGACGCAGCCCAGTGCGCTGCGTGTCATAACAATCCCGCCGAACTAAGCCATCATCGCCAATCGCAGGCATTGTCGAATCCGCCAGTCAAGGCGACCGGTGAAAACCGGAACCTCGGCGACGGACTTATCACCTTCATCACGCAGTCCGACGTGAAGCGGAGTCCCGTCGCATTTTCCGATTTCGCGCACGGGCATCCGCCGTTCGGCTATGAGGCCGCCGGGCTCAGTGACCCCGCTAAGATCAAATTCAACCACTGGAAGCATCTGAAGCCTGACTTATCCGGTGCCGGGAAGGATCGCACATTAGCTTGCACGGACTGCCACTCACCCGGGCCCGGGGGCAATTTCAAGCAGCCCGTGACCTATGAGCAGCATTGCAAGCAATGTCACACGCTCCAGATTCTGCCGAACCTTCCAAATCTCCACATCCCGCATCGCGACGCGGAAAAGGTCCGATGGTTCCTCGCCAGCGTGCGCATCCCGATCGAGAACGCGCTGCGCGCCGAGGGCGTGACTGATCCCGGTGTTCTCGCAAAGCGCGCCGATACCGAGATGGATGGATTGCGCATCCGCAGCAAATCGCTCACGCTCCCCGACCTCGAACAGCGCGTCTTTTTCGAGGGCGATCCGAAGGATGATCCGGACGTCCGCCGGATGCGCGCCGGGAATGCGAAGTTCCTCACCGAATGCGCCAAGTGCCACGATGTCACCCCGGCCACCGTCGATCGCGCACCCGAAATCACGCCGCCGAACATGGCCATGCGCTGGCTCCAAAAAGGACAGTTCAACCACCAGCCGCACGGCCACATGCAATGCGCGGAGTGCCACGCAGCCGCAAAGAACAGCAAGCTCACGAGCGACATCCTGCTCCCCACGCAAAAATCCTGCGCCGAGTGCCACCGCGCGCCGGATGCAAAAACACCTCCCATCATGCATGGAAAAACCGACGCGCACGCCACGCACACATCCGCCGAATTCCAGCGCAAGTTCGGCGGAGTAAAGTGGGACTGCCAAGCGTGCCACGTCTTCCACGCGCCCGCCGCGGCGACCAGTGCCAAGCCCGCGCACTGAGCGGCTTGTTGGAAGTGCTCAGTTCTCAGCTCTCAGTCCCGCGATGATCGCGCATTTTGTAACTGAGCACTGAGCACTGAGCACTGACTCACCGCACGCCCCGCACGATCTTGAACCGCTACCTCTCCATCTTCCGCCTCGCCGCGCGGAACTCGCTCATCCGCGAGATGAATTTCAAGCTGAACTTCCTGCTCTGGATGGTCGTCGAGCTTCTGTGGTTCTTCGGCCAGCTTGCATTCATCGAGGTACTGTACGGGCAGGTGAATGAGATCGCGGGATGGACGAAGTGGCAGGTCGTCACGCTCGTCGGCGTGCATCAGATCATCTCGCAGCTTTTCCAGGCGTTCTTTTACATCAATATCGCGAACCTCCCCGAACTCGTCCGCACCGGGCGGCTGGACCTCATGCTCACGCTGCCGATGGATGCACAGTTTGCCGTCAGCACACGGCAGGTGAGCTTTGACTGCCTCGTGAATTCACTCGTGGGCGTGGCCATCGTCACATTTGCAATGACGAAGCTCGGCACCGTGCCTGGCGCCGGACAGATCGCGCTGTTTGTGTGCGCAGTGCCGTTCGGCGTCGCGGTGCATTACGCGGTGATGTTTGGCCTCTCGTGCATGAGCTTCTGGATCGTGCGCGCGCAGAGTTTCATCCACGGCTACTTCAGTCTCTTCCACATCGGCCGCTACCCGGAGGCGGTGTTTCGCGGCGTGTTCCGCTTCATCTTCACATGGCTGCTGCCGATCATCCTCGTCTCGAATGTGCCCGCAAAAATCCTCGCGCGTCCGTTCGATTCGCCGTGGCTCGGGCTCGCGATGCTCGTGGCCGCCACGTTCATCGTGCTCGCAGCCACGCGCGCGCTGTGGCTGCTCGCGCTGCGCCGCTACGGGAGCGCGAGCTCATGAAAATGCGCGCCCGTTTTCCACATCCGGACAGCCCGCGGCACAGCGCGAAAAATGTTCCCATTATCCCCTTGCGCCCCATGGGTGAAGTCCGTATCTATCCCGCCCTTTTCGTTCCAGAACACCGAATTTCCAATGCCCAAACCGCAGCCAAAGAAAGCCGCAAAGAAGCCCGCACCGAAGCCGAAGGCCAGCAAGCCCGCACCCAAGGCCGGCGCGAAAGCGAAGCCTGCCGCAAAGGC